>NZ_JBFUHV010000015.1:0-116470 GCF_056402215.1 Rhodococcus sp. P4_B6
TGTGAGTGCTCCTCGGTGGGGTGGCTCGCAACACCACGCAAGAAGGTCTGTTGCGTAGGTCACTCTGTCGTGCTAAATCCGACGGTAGAGGTGTGTGCGGCGGGCGGAAATCCCCTTTCGGAGAGGGCCTGGCCGCTTTGCGAACCCACACCCAGGTGCCGACGCGGACGCCTTCGGAACCCGGCGCCGAGGGTGCTCGAACAGTGAGAAAAGGACGTAATGCGTGTGATCGATCCTCAGGACCCACCGGACACGGCGCAGGTCTTCCCGGTCGAGCTGCCGGGCGGCACGGTGTACCGATCGGACGATCTCGACGTCTACCGGGCCGGCGTCAACAGTGTTTTCTACCCCGCTCGCCTCGACCTGGTCAGGCCGCATACACACCTGACGCACGCCCGGCTCTCCGCCGTGCGACTGAGCCACCTCACCCTGGGAATCGTGCACTTCGGCGCCGAGGTACTCATCGACCCCGGCGATGTGGGCGGCTACCACATCAACATCCCCCTGTCCGGGGCAGTGGATTCCCGATGCGGTGCGCAGCAGACCATCGCTACCCCAGGACATGCCGCCGTCTTCACCCCGAACGAGCACACCATCCTGCCCTCGTGGAGCGCAGACGCCACCCAGATCTGCATCAAGATCGACCGCGGAACACTCGAAACCGAACTCACCCACATCCTGGGGCGGCCCCTCGATCGGCGAGTGAAGTTCGACATCGGTCTCGACCTGACCACACCACCGGGACGCCGGTGGTGGTCGACACTGCAGATTCTCGTCGACACCATCAACGACCCCGGCCCGATCCCCCGTCGGGTCCTCGCCGCCCAGGTCGACCTCCTCGAACGCGCCCTCATCACCGGGCTGCTGCTCAACCACAGCCACTCCCTGACCGAAGCACTCCACGCCGACGACACCCCGGAGAATCCGAGGGCATTGCAGAAGGTCGTCGAACTGATCGAGAGCACCCCCGGCGCCCAGCACACCATCACCGACCTGGCTCGCGTATCCGGTGTGGGCGCACGCCAATTACAAAAACTCTTCCGGGACCGATACGACATGAGCCCCTCGGTGTACGTGCGCAGTGTCCGCCTCGAACGCGTGCGGTCCGACCTTCTGACCGCCACCGACGACACGGCCACCGTCAGCGACATCGCCTACCGATGGGGTTTCAACCACCTCGGCCGGTTCGCCCGGTTCTACCAGCAAAAGTTCGGCGAACCGCCCTCCCACACACTGCGCCGATGAACACCACGCGGATTTCCAGTCGGAACTCAGGGAATCCCTCAGTTTCGAGCGAAATTGCGGACAAGCCCTGTCATCTTCCGACTTGAATGGCGTGGCGGCTTCGTGCTCGAACTGACGGGTTCGATGGATCGCATCAGTCGCCAACCATGTTGCGCGGCAACGAATCCGGAAATTGCGCCGAGGGTCATCGCACAGCTTCCCGGTCGGTGGGGTCGGTGGCCGACACGGCCGGTGTCGGGTTCACGTCGTCCCTTCGCAGTGGTACGAGTGCGGCCAGTGCTGCGCCCACGACGGCCGGGGCGGCGAAGGCCAGCAGCTGCCAGGTGGTGCCCGCTCCGACGGCGACGAAGAAGCCGCCGTACGTCGGTCCGATGATCGCCCCGATGCGTCCGACTCCGAGTGCCATTCCGATGCCGGTCGTCCGGCATGCCGCGGGGTAGTGACCGCCGATGAACGTGTTGAGCAGGATCTGGGTTCCGGTGGTGCCGACGCCGGCGAGCAGCACCAGCAGGTAGACGACGGCGATGGGCGGACCGGTGGCGATCAGGATCAGTGAGACTGCGGCGCAGAGGAATCCGAGTGCGGTGACGGGTTTGATCCCGTACCGGTCGGCGAGTGCGGCGCCGCCGAGGGCTCCGACTGCGCCGCCGACGTTCAGGGTCAGCAGGAAGGACAGCGCGGCCCCCAGTGGATATCCGGCCGACTTCATCAGGGCGGGCAGCCACGTCGCGACACCGAAGAGCACCAGCAGACACACGAGGGTCATGCCCCAGAACAACAGTGTCGCGGTCGTCCGTTCGCTGCCGAACAGTGCACGCAGTCGGCGTTCGGAGTGCGGACCGGTCGAGGTGGCGGGCTCGGGTTCGAGCCCGTACCGGGCGGCGATCGCCGTGGCCGCGGTGGTGCGGCCGCGGGCGGTCAGGTATGCGGGCGATTCGGGGAGATACCGGAGCATCAGGGGCAGGAACAGCAGTGCCGGAACCAGCCCGGCCACGAACATCGCCCGGAAACCGAACGTGGGCACGAGCCACAGCGACAGCACACCGGCCAGAATTCCGCCGATGCTGGTGCCGACGAATCCCATCGCGACCGAGCGTGCCCGGGTTCGACTGTGGGAGAACTCGATCAAGGTGGAGGCAGCGGTCGGCATGAGGACGCCGGCGCCGACTCCGACCGCCATCCGGCCGACACCGAATACCGCCGGGGTGGGCGCGAGTGCGCAGACACCCATCGCGGCGGAGAACACCAGGACCGCGGCGAGGAGGGTGCGGCGGCGGCCCCAGCGGTCGGCGACGCCGGCGGCGACCAGCGCGCCGACGAGCATTCCCACGCCGGTGAGGGAGCCGAGCATGCCGACGTCGGTGGCGTCGAGTTGCCAGGGCGCGTACGCGAGGAGGGAGGGAACGACGGTGCCGTACATCAGCAGGTCGTACCCCTCGAGGACCAGCGCCATCAGGCAGAGACCGATGACGGGGGCGGTGGTGGGGCGGGCAGTCATGTGTACTCCGCTCGACCGGGCGCCCGACGACCGCGGCGCGGTATCGGGTGCCCGGATGTAAAGGGGGTCAGGAGAATCGGTCGGACAGCCAGGCGCCGATGTCGGCCGCGGCGAGGGCTGCCCCGGTGGGTGCGCCCTCGGCGATGGGTCCGCCGAAGTGGGTGCCGGCGACCCGGACGTGGGTCTTGTCCGCCGACCCGAGGGCATCGCACATGGTTTTGGCGTCGTCGGGGAAGCAGGCCTGGTCGGCGGTGAGTTCGACGAACAGGGCGGGGGCGGTCACGGCGGGCGCGCAGCGCAGGAAGTCGGCGTTGGTGCTGAGCCCGGACCACGTCGAC
The DNA here is from genome assembly GCF_056402215.1 of Rhodococcus sp. P4_B6. Taxonomy (NCBI): domain Bacteria; kingdom Bacillati; phylum Actinomycetota; class Actinomycetes; order Mycobacteriales; family Nocardiaceae; genus Rhodococcus; species Rhodococcus sp. P4_B6. Next base: position 3,082 of record NZ_JBFUHV010000015.1, read on the forward strand.
AGCCAGGCATCGGGGGTGGCGAAGCGGCCGAAGCCGACGAGTCCGTAGTTGGTCAGGTCCGGCCGCCGACCGAACAGTGACCCGTAGGGGCGCTCGTTGGGGCTCAGGGACAGGTCGGTGAACCGCAGGTCCGCGTCGGTGCGGTAGACGGTGAGGACGCGGGGCACGAGCGCGGCGCGTCGGTCGGCCGGTTCGGCGGTGCCCCTGTACCGGCGACGCGCGTCGGCGGCCTCGTCGACACGCTGCCGGGCGATCTCGTCGAGGCGGGCGACGCGGTCGTGCTGCGCTGCCCGGTAGCGGGTGACGAACTCGGGTGCATACGCCGAACTGTGTGGGGGTTCGGCGAATCCGTTGGCCGGATCGAACGGATTCAGCTCGGGATCGGCCGTCAACGGATCGGATTCGTCGACGACGGACGGGTCGATCAATCGGAGCAGCAGGGCGCCCTGCCCGGGGTGCGGGGCCATGAACACCGCGCCGTCGGGCAGCGGCATCTGTGCCCCGGCCAGATCGATCGGTCGTCCGGCGGGAGTGTGGGCCAACCGCTCCGCCCCGGGCAGACCGGCCTGCTGGTGATAGAACGCGAACAAGGTGCCGCCGCCCGAGTGCCCCAGGGTGACGACGTGCTCGAAACTCTTCTCGCGCAAGAAGACCTGACCGGCCGCCGCATCGAGCAGAGCCTGCTCGTGCACCAGGGCGACGTCGTTGTTGACCGAGCGGGTGCCCTGCGTCCACACCGCGTAACCGCGGGCGAGCAGTTCGGGCACCAGCACGTGGTGCGTCAGGTCCTGGCGGGGGTGCATGAGTGCGACGACGGTACGGGCGCCGGGGACGACCCGCAGCACACCGGTGATTTTCGCCCCGTCCGCGGTCGCGAGTTCGTGCACCGACGTGACGGTGCTGTCCGGCGCCTGCGCGGCGTCGATGTACCGGCCGGCGCCGAGCCGCCGGGTGTCCGCGCTCATCGCGGCTCGATCCGCATGGCGTCCTTGTCCCACTGGGTGATCCGGGACTGCGCCAGTCCGGCGACGCTGCTGTACCAGACGGCGTGACGGCAGCCGGTGGTCCGCCGGTCGATGACGATGTCGGAGTCGGACACGATCCGGAAGTAGGGTCCGACGTGGTCGACGGTGACCGCCGGATCACGGCCCGCGACCTCCGCGACCGCAGTGTTCTCGGGGACGTCGAGGACGAACAGGGTGGTCATCGGGTCGCCATCTCCTTCGATTCCTGTTGCTGTTGCCAGGCGGCGGCGCGTTCGGTGATCAGTTCTGCCTTGCGGGTCAGCAGGGCGTCCATGCTGGGGTCGGGCCCGGTCACCACGTCGACGAGGGCGTCGATGGTGAGGTTGGCGTCGAGGTCTTCCTGCGGGGTGACCGGGCGCAGCGCCCGGGTGATCTCGATCATGTAGCCGTTGGGGTCGTGGGTGTAGATCGACTCGATCGTCTCGTGCTGGATCTGCATCTCCACCGGCCACGCGCTGCCGTCGAGGCGGTGGCGGTATTCCATCAGGTCGTCCTCGCTGTCGACGTGGATGGCGAGGTGCCGGGAGCGGATGAAGAAGATCGGGACGTCCTCGGCGAAGCGGGAGTACGAGTCACCCTGCGGTCCGCCGTCGAAGGGTTCGAGACCGAAGTAGTAGAAGAAGGCCAGCCGGTCGTCGTTGCCGATGTCGAAGAAGAAGTGGATGAAGTCGGGGTGCTTCTCCGGTCCCCACCCGGCCGCGCAGATCGAGTGGACGACCGGGAACCCGAGCACGTCGCGGTAGAACTTGACGGTGCCGGCCGGATCGAAGGTCGGATAGGCGACGTGATCGACGCCTTTGACGGTGTGCTGCAGTTCGGACATGGTGAACTCCAAGGGGTTCGGGGTTACTGACGGGCGGCGGCCGGTGCGTCGGCGCGGAGCAGACTGCCGGCGCCGGGGATGTCGACGGTGAGGTCGAGGGCGCGCAGCAGGCTGTAGGCGCCGGCGGTGGCGGCGGAGAGGACGGGCAACCCGAACTCGTCCTCGGCGGCCTGCACCAGGGGAAGCGAGGGCATCTGCACGCAGGCGGAGATCACGAGTGCGTCCACGCCCTGCAGGTCCAGGGATCGGGCGGCGTCCATCACCCGGTCGCCGGGGATGCATCCGACCTCGGCGTTGTCGGCGACCTCGAGTGCGCGCCAGTCGTGGACCTGGATGCCTTCGGCCTCGATATACGCGACGACCTGCTCCGCGAGGGGGCGCAGGTAGGGGGTGACGAGCGCGATGCGCTCGGCCCCGATCGCCCGGAGCGCTTCGATCAGCGCGCCGGCACTCGAGCGGACCGCCGCCTCGGAGCCGCCGGTGGCGAGTTGTTCGGCGACCAGCCCTTCGACGCGCTGATGCTCACCCGGTCCGACCGACATCAGCGCGACCAGGCAGGCGTAGAGGACGGCGTCGACTCCGGCGTCGCCGAGTTCGAGAATGCACCGCTCACGCTGGGCATTCATCGCCCGCAGTTGCTCGGGCGAGACGGCCTGCATGCGCATCCGGCTCGAGTGGAACGAGAACTGTGCGTCGGCGTGCTGACCGAGCAGCGCCGGCATCTCCGTCTCGACGGTCACATTGGAACTCGGGACGACGAGTCCGATGCGATGAATCCCCATGGTGTGCCCTTCTGATGTCGATTTGTCGCGAAGCGGGGGAGTGAGCACCCCGGCGCGCGGTGATTTACGCTCATGCCGAGTATTCGACGTTCGCGACAATTCGTCAAGCCCCCACGTCCGGGCCCGCAGGCAGCGCCCAGGACGTGACTGCTCTCACAGCCCGCTCTTGACATGTCATCAGACACGTCGAATACTCGACATTGACGTAAGACGGTGTTGGAGGACGACCTCGCACCGGTCGGGAACTTCCACCTCATTTCGAAGGAGCGCAGAGGTAATGGCATATGTGATCGGAGTGGACGTCGGTGGCACGTTCACGGATGCGGTATTGGACGACAATGCCGGCACAGTTCTCGCCGCGAAGGCTCCCTCGACCCCGCCGGACTATTCGCAGGGCGTGATCGACGTCCTCGACGTGCTCGCCGAGCAACTGGGGTGTCCGGTCGAGGAGATGCTGGCGAACACACACCACATCGCGCACGGGACCACGTCCTCGCTCAATGCCCTGGTCATGGGGAACGTGCCGCCGGTCGGGTTCCTCACCACCAAGGGACACCGCGACTCGATCTACATCATGAACGTCGAGGGGCGGTATCTGGGCAGCTCCCCGGAGCAGCTGCAGAACGTGATGGGGCAGAGCAAGTCTCACGGCCTGGTGCCGAAGAAGCATGCCCTGGAAGTGACGGAGCGCCTGGACCGCGACGGCAACATCGTCGTGGCACTGGACGAGGATTCCGCCCGCGAGGCGATTCACGCCCTCGTCGACGACGGGGTGTCGGGCATCGCGGTCTCGCTGCTCTGGTCGTTCCGCAACCCGGCGCACGAGCAGCGGATCCGCGAACTCGTCCACGAGATCGACCCGACGATGTTCGTGTCCCTGTCGAGTGAGGTGAGCCCGCGTATCCGCGAGTTCGCCCGCAACGCGACCACCATCATGAGCACCCAGATCGGCCCCGGGCTGCGGGACTACCTCGGCGAACTGGAGACGAAGCTGCGTGACCGGAAGCTCGCCGGACCGCTGCTGGTGATGCAGAGCAACGGCGGCGCCGTCGCCGCCGCCGAGGCGCCGAAGAACGCGATCAGCACCGTCGGATCGGTGCTCACCGGCGGCGTCGTCGGAGCGGTGTCGCTCGGCACCCAGCTCGGGCACCGCAACATCATCGCCACCGACGTCGGCGGCACCACCTTCCTCGTCGGACTCGTCGTCGACGGTGAGCCCGTGCGCGCGTCCAGCACGATCATCAACCATCACCCGATCAACGTCCCCACCCTCGAGGTGCACGCCATCGGATCCGGCGGCGGCGCGATCGCCTGGGTCGACCAGGGCGGCAACCTGCAGATCGGCCCGCACAGCGCGCAGGCCGTGCCCGGGCCTGCCTGCTACGGGCAGGGCGGCACCGAACCCACCAACGCCGACGCGAACCTGGTGCTCGGGATCCTGCCCGAACGCGGCCTTCTCGGTGGCCGCAAACCACTCGACAAAGAACTCGCACGGGAAGCGATCCGCACCAGGATCGCCGAACCCCTGGGCCTGTCGATCGAGGACGCCGCCGCCGCGATCTACGCGGTGCAGAACGCCCAGACCGGTGACCTGCTCCGCAAGACCGTGGTCGAGGCCGGACACGATCCTCGCGACTTCGTGCTCTACGCATTCGGCGGTGCCGGCCCAGCGCACTGCGCCGCCTACGCCCGCGAGGTCGGGGTCCGCGAGGTCGTCGTCCCGCTCGGCCAGGTGGCCTCCGCGTTCTCCGCCTACGGTCTGGCGTCGTCGAACATCGTGCTCGCCGCCGAGCTGTCGGACCCGGCCGCGATGCCACTCGATCCCGTCCGGGCCGAACGCAACTTCGACCAGCTCGAGCACCAGGTCCGGGCAGCGCTCGACCGGCAGGGGCTGAAGTTCACCGGCGTGGAGGTCGAACGGGAGATCGACATGCGCTACACCATGCAGCTGGCGGAGGTGGCGACACCGGTGCCGGCCGGAAGCCTCGACGCCGAGGGAGTCGCCCGGGCGTCGGACCTGTTCGAGCAGCGCTACGCCGAACTCTACGGACAGGACAGCGGATTCCGGGAGGCCGGGATCCAGGCGATCACCTACCGGGTGCGCGTCACCGGCGTCCTGCCCTTCTCCCCCACCCTGCCCGAACTGAAATCCGCGGACTCGGCCGACGCGTCCGCCGCAAAGATCGGCACCCGCAAGGTGTGCCTGGACGGGCGGATCGGCTACACCGACACCGACGTCTACGACTACAGCAAACTGCTCGCCGGACACGTCCTCCAGGGCCCCGCGATCGTCGAGGTCCCCACCACGACGGTCGTCGTCCCGCACGAGACCACCGGCACCGTCGACCGCCTCGGCAACCTCAACATCGTCGCCCAGTAGGAGCACCCGAAGATGACCATGCAAATCCCCGGCGCCGAAATTTTCTCGAGCCGACCGATCGACCCCGACGAACTCTCACGCTCACTGCCGCCGTCGCTGCCCGTCCACAGCGTCACCCAGGAGCAGATCGACGAACTCGACCCGCTGACCTACGAGGTCATCCGGCACCGGCTGTGGTCGGTCACCGACGAGATGGGCGAGGCCCTCAAGCGGATGTCCGGCTCCCCCATCGTCACCGACGCGAACGACTTCGACTTCGCGATCAGCGACGAGATCGGCCAGGAAGTCCAGGTCGGTCTGTACAACACGATGCTCGTCGGCGCCGTCGACCTCGCCATCTACTGGACCCTCCGGCACCGCGCCACCAACCCGGGCATCACCGAGGGCGACATGTTCCTGTGCAACGACCCCTGGGTCGGGGGCGGCCTGCACCAGAGCGACGTGATCGTCTACCAGCCGGTCTTCTACGACGGCAAGCTGTTCGGGTGGACCAGCGCCATCTGCCACGAACCCGACCTCGGCGGGTCCGGGCTCGGTTCGTTCGACCCGTCGGCGAAGGACGTCTTCTCCGAGTCGTTGCCCACCCCGCCGATCAAGGTGGTCCGCGACTACGAACTGCAGCGCGACGTCGCCGACGCCTGGGTGCGGCGGTCGCGGGTGCCGATGCTCGTCGGCCTCGACCTGCGCGCGAAGATCGGCGCCAACACCGTCGGCCGCAACCGTCTGCTCGCGGTGATCGAGCAGTACGGCGCCGACACCGTCAAGGCCGTGATGAAGCGGATGATGGCGGACGCCGAGGGGCGTCTGCGCGGCAAACTCGACTCGTTGCCGGACGGCACGTGGAAGGCCACCGGCTACCAGGACCAGTCCCACACCGGTGACCGCGGAATCCACAAGATCACCGTGGCGATGACGAAGACCGCGGACCATCTCACCTTCGACTTCACCGGCACCGATCCGCAGACCGGTGTCATCAACTGCACGTACGCCGGCATGCGCGGCGGCGTGATGCTCGCCCTCCTGCCGATCCTCGCGGGTGACATCCCGTGGTCCGCAGGCGGGCTGATGCGCTGCTTCGATCTGGTCTCCGAAGAGGGCACGATCAACAACGCCACGTTCCCCGCCGCGGTCAGCCGCGGTCCGATCGGACCGGCCTGGCTGACGGGCACGCTGATCGCCGAGTGCCTGTCCCAGATGCTCGACCGTTCCGTCGATCTCGGCAAGAGCGTTCAGGCCGCGTGCTGCGGCACGTGGGACACCGCGGTGATCGCCGGTCTCGACGAGCGGCCCGAGCAGTCGGTGCCGTTCCTGAACATCATGATGGAACCCATGTCCGGTGGGTACGGGGCCCGCCCGACCGCCGACGGCATGGACACCGGTGGCCTGTTCTGCATCCCGATGGGCCGGATCCCGGACACCGAGATGACCGAATTCCTCTACCCGCTGCTGACGCTGTGGCGCCGGGAGGAACCCGACTCCGGCGGGCCGGGACGCCAGCGCGGCGGTGTGAGTGCCTCGATCGCCGTCACCCCGTACGGCACCAGCCTGCCGATGGGATTGGTCCTGGCGTCCGCGGGCAAGGCCGTCGCCCAGAACAACGGACTCGCAGGCGGTTACCCCGGCAACACCGGGGTGGAAGTCCTCGCCCGCGACACCGGCGTGGTCGAGCAGTTCGCTGCCGGCCGCATCCCGGGCTCGCTGGACGACCTCGGCGGCGGTCGCGAATTCGGTGCCTGCTACGCCGAAAGCTATGTCGCCCCGGGCGAAGTGCTCTACATGCACTGGCAGGGCGGCGGCGGATACGGTGACCCCCTGCTGCGCGATCCGGTCGCGGTGGCCGCCGACGTCCGCGAGGGCAAGGTCACCGAGCACGGTGCCGAGACCGTCTACGGTGTCGTCCTCGCCGACGGTGACGCCGATGAGATCCGGACCTCGGATCGGCGGGACGCGATGCGCACAGAGCGCCGGAATCGCTCCGGAGGAACCCTGCCGGACGCCCCCGTGGTCGACCTCGCCGGGGCGCGCAGGCTCGACGACAACCTGGCCGAGGTCACCGTCGGAGACACCCGGGTGATCGCGTGCGCCCAGTGCGGACGCCTCCTCGGCGACGAGAAGAACAGCACCTCCCTCGATCTGGCGCGGTTCGAGGGCCCGTCGTCGACGGCCGGGCCGCAGGTCACGTCCGATCCGGCAGAGTACGTGGACGCCCCGGTCGTCTTCCGGCAGTTGTGCTGCCCCGGTTGCTGGACGGCCGTCTACTCCGGCATCGTGCCCGCCGATCACCCCGATCACGCCCTCGATGTGGCCCGGCTCCTGCCCGCGGTGGCGGAGCGGTGACTTTCCGGGTAATCGCACAATGGAGGGAAGGAGGACCGCGGTGACATTCTCGGACTGGGGCGGACGCCTCGTCACGTTCCCCGGCGACCGGGCCGCCCGCTATCGCGACAGCGGGGCGTGGAGCGACGACCCCACCGGGCGGCGGCTGCATCAGGTCGCCATCCGGTTCCCGGATCGGCCGGCGGTGATCAGCGCGGAAGGCTCGATGAGCTTCGCCGAGCTGGACAGGCGCACCGACGAGATCGCGGCCGGGCTGATCGGGCTCGGACTCCGCCGACTGGATCCGGTGATCTTTCAGCTGACCAATCGGCTCGAGACGGTCCTTGCGTGGTACGGATGCATCAAGGCCGGGCTGGTCCCGGTGGCCACCCTGGCCGCGCACCGCATGCACGAGATCGGGCACGTGAGCCGCACGGTCGGCGCCGTCGCCCACGTCGTGGAGGCCGGACTGCCCACGTTCGACCTCGTCGACTTCGCCCGTGAGCACGCCGACGGCCACCCCAGCATCCGGCACGTCATCACCGTCGGGGACGGGGCGGGCTCCGGCGGGCCGGACGTGATTCGACTCGAGGATCTCGGAGCCGGCACCGATCCCGGTGCGGCCCGGGCCGCCGTCGAGGAGATCGAGGCGCACACCGATCCGCTCGACGTCGCCGCGTTCCAGCTGTCCGGCGGCACCACCGGTGTCCCCAAGGTCATTCCGCGGATCCACGCCGAGTACTGGAACAACGCCCGGATGTACGCGCAGCGGCTCGGATGGGACCAGGACAGCCGGGTGGCGCACCTGATCCCGATCATCCACAACGCCGGAATCTCGTGTGGGCTGCACGCGGCGCACTCGGTCGGTGCCTGCCTGGTGCTGGCCACCGCCGATGCGCCGACGGCCTTCGAGTTGATGGCGAAGGCGCAGGCGACCGAAGTCCTCATCGGACACGGCCACTACCAGGCGGTGCTGGGCCCGGACTTCGACAAGGCACGGGAAACGCTGCGTCGCGTCGTCCTGTCCGGTGCCAAGGTCCCCGCCGAATTGTTCGACCGCGTCGACGACGGTGCCGGCCACTGGGCGGGGCAGTTGTTCGGGATGTCCGAGGGACTGTTCACGGTGACCCCGCTCGACTCCCCCGCGCGGGCCCGCCTGACCACGGTGGGCACACCGATCGCCTCCGACGACGAAATTCGCATCCTCGAACCCGGCGGCGAGAGGGAACTCGCCGACGGTGAGGTGGGTGAATTGTGTTGCCGTGGGCCGTACACCATTCCCGGCTATTTCGACGCGGCCGACCACAACGCGGCCGCCTTCACTCCCGACGGCTTCTACCGCACCGGAGACCTCGCCGCGATCACCGTCATCGACGGCGGGCGCTATCTGTCGATCGAGGGCCGCATCAAGGACCTCATCAACCGGGGCGGTGAGAAGGTCAACGCCGAGGAACTCGAACTACTCCTTCTCGAGCATTCCGGCATCGCGGATGCCGCGGTCGTCGCCATGCCCGATCCCCGCCTCGGGGAGAAGACGTGTGCGTATCTGATCGCCAGGGACGGGGAAGGTTTGCCGCTCACCGAGATTCAGGAGCACCTCGCGAAACTCGGCGTCGCCAAGTTCAAGTGGCCGGAACGACTCGAGTGGGTACCCACCCTGCCCCACACGAACGTGAACAAGATCGACAAGAAGCGGTTGCGTGCCGAGATCGCGGCGAAACTCCTCGCCGAGGCGGACGCGCCCCGCGCGGTCGTGTAGGGACCGCAGCGCGAATCGACTGCGGATCAACACTTTCGGGGCATGCCTGCACAGGTGTGCCCCGAAAGTCGTTCACCCCTATTCGTCGCCACTGGATTGACCAATCGACATATACGTAGAATAATCAACACAAACGTCACACAGACTGGAGTCAGCCCATGAACCTCGAGCGAGTCGCAGTGATCGGCGGCGGCCCCGGCGGTCTCTACGCCGCGAGACTGCTCAAGCGAAGCCACCCGGACGCCGAAGTGACCGTCTACGAACAGAGTTCTCCGGACACGACATTCGGATTCGGTGTCGGTCTGGCTTCCCGAACCCAGCGCAACCTCCGTGACGCCGACGCCGCGTCGCTGGACGCGATCGTGGCCGCCGCTCACCCGCACGAGATGTCGATGCAGGTCGGGAGCGAGGTCGCCCGGCTCGCGCACGGCGATCTCCTCGCGATCGCGCGCACGACGCTGCTCGCGGTGCTGCAACAGCACGCCCAGGATGCCGGCGTGCACCTGCGCTTCGGCGAACGGCGCGAGGCCGCAGATCTCGACGCGGACCTCGTCATCGCGGCGGACGGGATCAACAGCGCCACCCGCACGCAGCTCACCGACGAGTTCGAACCGCGAATCGACACCGGTGCCGGACTGTATCTGTGGTGCGGGACCGACTTCGCTCTCCCCAGCGCCATCTTCGTCCCGGTCATCACCGAACACGGCACGTTCGTCGCCCACGCCTACCCGTACGCGGCGGACCGCAGCACCTTCCTCATCGAAACCGATGAAGCCACCTGGCGGCGAGCCGGATTCGACGCGTCCACCGATCGCACCGCACCCCAGGACAGCGACGAGGTCTCACTGCAGTACCTCCAGGACGCGTTCGCGGAGACCCTGCAGCATCATCGGCTCATCGGAAACCGCACGAAGTGGATGCGGTTCCGCACCGTCGGCTGCACGCGCTGGCACAGTGGCAACGTCGTGCTCCTCGGCGACGCCGCCCATACCGCGCACTACTCGATCGGGTCCGGCACCAAACTCGCGATGGAGGACGCCATCGCGCTCGACCACGCCCTGACGAGCGCGGCGAACCTCGACGATGCCCTCACCGAATACGAGCGGATCCGTCGCCCCGCCGTCGAACACCTTCAGCAGATCGCCCACCGCAGCGAACTCTGGTGGGAATCGTTCCCGCAGCGCATGGACCTGCCCGTCGACCAGCTGATGATCGCGTACATGACCCGGGCGGGAAAGGTCGGTCTGGACCGGTTCGCCGAGTCGGCGCCGACCGTCGTGTCCCAGGGCCTCGCGAGTTACGCGAGCCGGCCCGCCGGCACCGTGTCCCCCACCGACATCACGGACTGGATCCTCGCACAACCACTGGCCTACCACGGTGCGGACTTCGCCACCAGGATCGCGCCGGCAGACCTGCGCGACGCACCCACGACGGCGAAGCTCGACGTCGTATCGACCGCCGCCTGGGACGCAGAGGCCGACACCGTCGTCGACAACGCACCGCAGGCGGAGATCCTCTGGCTCACCGGACCGGACTCCCGCGCCGCCGTGCTGAACCGCCTCGACCTCGCCGAACGTCTACTCCGGGCCACTTCGGCGACCGTCGTCGTCGAGGCCCCCGAGACCCACCGCGCCGATGTGGCGGCCGGCCTGGCGAGCGCACGAGCGCACCTCGCGTTCTTCACCGAACCGGCGTCCGCGGAACCCGAGCCGATCATGTCCGGCACCGGAGCGCCGACATGACCGCGCGGACCGCTTCCGGCTCCCACTATCCTTCGGACATGACACGTGAGCAGGCCACGCCCAGCCGGCGAGGCCGCGGCAAGGCATCGGCAGGCCCGGCAGCGCAGCCCTCCGAGGACAGCGCAGCCGGTCGCAATCCCCGCCGCGAGCTGGTCGAGAAGCAGATCATGGAGCAGGCCACCCGGTTGTTCGCCGAGCGGGGATTCGCCAGCACCACCCTGCAGGACATCGCCGACGCCACCGGTCTGACCCGGCCCGCCCTCTACCACTACGTTGCCAACAAGGACGAACTGCTCTCGCGGCTCGTCAGCGAGAGCACCGAGACTCCCGCCGCCCTGCTGCACGAGATCAACGAGCGCACCGAACTCGGCCCCACCGAGAAACTGCGCGAAATGGCGGTCGCCATCGCCATGCACCAAGGTGAGAACCCCGACCGGTTCAGGCTGATCATCCGATCCGAAGCGGAACTTCCGGAAGACATCGCGCGCAGGTACCAGCAGAGCCGACGGCACGTGCTGAAGGAATTCATCACCGTCATCGAAGACGGCATCAAAGCCGGCGAGATGCGTCCGGTCGATCCGCGGACTTCGGCACTCGGCATCATCGGCATGCTCAACTGGATCGCCTGGTGGCACCAGCCGGGGAAAGAGGACGACGACCGCGCCGTCGCCGCTCAACTCGCGGACATGGCACTGCGCGCCGTCGTTCACGAAGAGTCCACCCCGACCGGGCTCGAAGGACCCGCACGGGCGATCGCACTGCTCCGGCAGGACCTCAACTACCTCGAACGACTACTCGAGAGCACGCCGAAAAGCCCGAGCGACGACGCGGACGGCTGAGCAGCGACCCGTCTGGCAGAGCGCTGCGCCTTCGAGCGGTGCGGTGAGGCCGAGTGGCCGAGTCGGTTCATCAGCGTCTCGCCGGAAGGCATTCGGAGGAAGTCGATTTCGCTGCTCCGCCCGCGCCGCGGTGCAGGCCTCCGGATAGGAACATGCCTGGGTCATGCGCGCCTGGTCGGCTCCAACACCCAGTTCCCTCGTCGTCGGGCCCTTGTTTTCGGAACGGACCGGACAAAATGTTTTGGATCGATCCAGCAATGTTTTCCCTGATCGCCGCAGTTTCGGGGACCTGAATCGGCATATCTTCGCCTGACGTGGTCCATTTGCCTCTTGGATCGATCCAGCGTTGTGCGGTATGGTCTGTATCGCAGCTCACACCGATCAGCAGAAAGGGGCCGGACATGGGCCGAGTCACCCTCACCGACGTCAGTCGGCATGCCGGAGTGTCCCGCTCGACCGCGTCCCTGGTGCTCAACGACAGCCCGAGCGTCGCACCGGAAACCACCCGCAAGGTTCGGGAGGCGATGAAAGCGCTCGGCTACGTCTACAACCGGCACGCGGCGATGCTGCGCAATCAGCGGTCGATGACCCTGGGGCTGGTCGTCACCGAGGTGCAGAACCCCTACTTCGCCGAACTCGCGATGACGCTCGAGGACGTCGCCGATCGCAGCAACTACGCGGTGTTCATCGGCTACAGCCGTGACGATCCGGCTCGACAGCGCAGACTGCTCGACCGCTTCGTCGAACGCAGCATCGACGGCCTGATCCTGCTCCCGGCCGGGGACACACAGGCCGCTGAGATCGACGAACTACTCGCGTCCAGTGGCATCCCGCTGGTGCTGCTCGCCCGGCACTTCCATCTCAGCCACGACTACGTCGGTGCCGACAACGTCGAGGCCGGACGCCTGCTCGGCCGCCATCTGCGGGCAATGGGCGTGCGGACGGTGGCCATGGTCGGCGGTCCTCAGCACACCTCGGCTCGCCGCGAGCGCGAGGACGGCTTCCTCGACGCGATCGCGGGGTCGGACATGACCATGTCCCCGACCGAGGGCCTGTTCGGGGAGGCCACCCCGGACGGCGGCGCCGACGCCACCCGCCGGCTTCTCGACCGCGGCGAGATTCCCGACGCGATCGTGGCGTACAGCGACATCGTCGCCGTCGGCGTATACGCCGAACTCACCCGCCGGGGACTCGAACCCGGCCGCGACATCGCCGTCGGCGGCTTCGACGACATCGCCGGATCCGCGCACCGCACCCCACCCCTGACCACCGTCGCCACCTTCCCGACCAAGATCGGTGAGAAGTGCGGCGAACTGATCCTCGACCGGATCGGCCAATCGCTGACACCGAACGGTGCCGGCTCCCCGCCCGCGCACAGCCATCACCTCGTCGCCCCCGCACTTCGGGTGCGTGCCTCCACCGCTGCCTGGCGGCCTCGTCGCCCGTAGCGCGACCCCTTCCGCGTAGACCAGCACGGATCCGCTGCACCTATACCCGCCAAGTAAGCGCTTTCAAGGAGATTTTCCGATGCACACCCCTCGCGTACTCACCGCCCGCCAGGCCGCCGACCTCGTCCACGACGGCGACATCGTCACCGTCAGTTCGTCGTCCGGGCTCGGCTGCCCGGATGCCGTGCTCGCCGGTCTCGGACAGCGGTACGAGGAAACCCGGTCGCCGAAGAACCTGACCAGCATTCACCCGATCGCCGCCGGCGACATGTGGGGCATCAAGGGGATCGACCACATCGCTCGGCCCGGTCTGCTGTCCCGGGTGGTGGCCGGGTCGTACCCGTCCGGGCCGTCGTCGGCGGAGCCGCCGCGGATCTGGCAGATGATCGAGAACAACGAGATCGAGGCCTACAACTTCCCGTCCGGGGTGCTGTATCAGCTGCACCGGGCCGCCGCCGCGAAGCAGCCGGGTGTGCTCTCGAAGGTCGGTCTGGACACCTTCGTCGACCCGCGGATCAGCGCCGGCCGGATGAACACCGTCACCCCGGACGCGTTCGTCCGCGTGCACGAACTCGACGGCCAGGAATGGCTGTTCTACGACGCTCTGGTCCCGAACGTGGCGATCATCCGCGCCACCACCGCCGACACCCACGGCAACCTCACGTTCGAGGAGGAGGCGTCCCCGCTCGGCGCCCTGGACCTGGCCTACGCGGCCCACAACAACGGCGGTGTCGTCATCGCCCAGGTCAAGTACCTCGCCGAGGGCGGCAGCCTGAGCCCGCAGGCGGTGCAGGTGCCCGGAATCCTCGTCGACGCCCTGGTCTTGGCGCCGGATCAGTTGCAGACCACCCAGACCGAGTACGACCCGGCAATCTCCGGGGGGATGCGACGTCCGCTGAGCACCCTCGAGCCGGTGCCGTTCACCCTCGAGAAGATCATGGCCCGCCGCGCCGCGGCCGAGTTGCAGTCCGGGGAGATCGCCAACCTCGGCTTCGGTGTCTCCGCGCTGGTGCCGCACGTTCTGGTCGAGGAGGGATTGGCCGACGCGGTGTCCTGGGTGATCGAACAGGGCCCCGTCGGCGGAGTACCGTTGCTGGACTTCGTCTTCGGTGTCGCGCAGAACCCCGATGCGATCATGCAGAGTTCGGATCAATTCACCCTGCTGCAGGGCGGCGGGTTCGAGCACTCCCTGCTGTCGTTCCTCGAGATCGATCAGCACGGCAACGTCAACGTGCACAGTCTGCCCAAGCGCAGGCACGTCACCGCCGGAGTCGGCGGGTTCGCCGACATCACCTCCGCCGCCCCGTCCATCGTGTTCGTCGGATCGTTCACGGCAGGCCGCCGCGACATCGGCATCGAGAACGGCGCCCTGCAGATCCGGGCCGACGGCCCGCACACCAAATTCGTGAAGGAGGTCGATTCCCCGACCTTCTCCGGAAAGCGAGCGCTGGCCACCGGGCAGAAGGTTCTCTACGTCACCGAGCGGGCAGTGCTCGAACTGCGACCGGAAGGGTTGACCGTCATCGAGATCGCCCCCGGTGTGGACCTGCAGCGGGACGTTCTCGACAAATCCGAGTTCGAGCTGCGCGTCGACCCGAACCTGAAAACCATGGCGGCCGAGCTGTTTCGCCCGCAGCCGCAGAACCTGACCCTGGCCCCGCTGCCCGAGCACCCGCGCGTGCAGGCGGTGTGGGCATGACCGCAACCACCCCGACCGAGGACCATCACATGACTCCCACCGACGTCCGCACCGACACCGGCCGGATCACCGTCCGCTACTCCCACGAGGGCCGGATGGCGACCGTCCTGATCGACCGCCCCCGCAAACTCAACGCCCTCACCCTCGAGCTCCTCGACGACCTCTACACCGAACTGCGGGCGATCGAGCACTCCGACGCCCGGGCGGTGGTGGTGAAGACCGCGGGCGAGAAGGCATTCTGCGTCGGAGCGGACATCACTCAGTTCGCGCACTTCACGCCCGCGCACATGTGGAAGCGGTGGATCGCCGAAGGGCACCGGGTATTCAACTACCTGGCCCGGTTGCGTCAGCCGACGATCGCCGTCGTCGACGGGATTGCCGTCGGCGGCGGACTCGAACTCGCCCTGGCATGCGATCTGCGGGTCGGCGCCGGCACGGCGCGCCTGGGGTTGCCGGAAACCAGCCTCGGCACCATCCCCGGGTGGGGCGGCACCGAACGGCTCACCGCAGTGGTCGGCGCGGCCCGTGCCAAGGAACTGATCTTCACCCGCCGCCAACTCGACGCCGACACCGCCCTCGGGTGGGGCTTGCTGAACGCGGTCGCCGAACGTGACGACCTCGACACGGTGACGACAGAGATGGTCGACCGCATCCTCGAAGGCGCCCCCACCGCCGTCCAGGTGAGCAAGCAACTCGTCGACGCGGCCGCCGCCGGCGCCCCGTCCTCGATCCTCGAGGCGCTCGCCAGTGGGTTCACCGCGGCTACCGACGATTTCGCGATCGGCGTCACGGCATTCCAGAACAAGACCACCCCCACCTTCACGAACTCCTGACCCCCGCACCTCCCGCAGCGATCCCCTCGAACGGATTGGCAGATCCATGACCCTTGATCCTCACCCCGCGGCAGACCCCGACGCAGACACCCAGGTCCCGGTGGTCACCAAGGAAGACGTCCGCAAGGCCGCCTGGGGCGCCTCCGCAGGCAGCGCGCTCGAGTACTACGACTTCGCCCTCTACAGCCTGGCGTCCGCGCTGGTGTTCGGGCCCCTGTTCTTCCCGACCGACAATCCCGCGACGGGCCTGGTGCTCAGCTTCGCTACCTACTTCATCGGCTTCGCCGTCCGCCCGCTGGGTGGGGTGTTCTTCGGCCGACTCGGAGACCGGCTGGGCCGAAAGTTCGTACTGATGGCCACCATCATCCTGATGGGTGTGGCCAGCACCTGCATCGGTCTGCTGCCGACCTACTACGGCAGCGAGGGCGACTGGTACTCCGGCGGTGTCGGAATGCTCGCGCCGATCCTGCTGATCGTCCTGCGCATCGCCCAGGGCCTCGGGGCCGGCGCCGAGATGGCTGGTGCGTCGATCCTGATGACCGAGTACTCGCCGCCGAAGAAACGCGGCTTCTACGCCTCGCTGCCCTTCCTTGGTGTGCAGGTCGGCACGGTCGTTGCGGCCCTGGTGTACTTCCTCGTCTACCGCGGGCACAGCGAGATCACCGACACCTGGCTCTGGCGGGTGCCGTTCCTGGCCAGCGTCGTCATCCTCGCCGTCGCGATGTACCTGCGGGTCAACCTCAAGGAATCGCCGACGTTCAAGAAACTCGAAGCCAAGGACCAGATCGACGAGCGTCCGCTGCACAACCTGCTGAAGCACTCGCGTCCCTCCCTGCTGCGCGGCATCGGGTTGCGGCTCGCCGAGAACGGGTCCTCCTCGATGTACCAGGCCCTCGCCGTCGCATACGTGACCAGTGCCGCCGTCGGCATCAAGGGCCCCATCGGCGCCCTCTCGCTGGTGTTCGCCGCCTCCCTCGGATCGATCGTCATTCCGATCGCCGGCAAACTCTCCGACCGTTTCGGCCGGGTCAAGACGTACCGCGCCTTCGCTTACTTCCAGTTGGTGTCCGCCTTCCCGATCTGGTGGGCACTGAGCCAGGGCAGCGTGGTGCTGACGATCGTCGTGATCTCCCTCGCGCTCGGCATCGGCACGTGGGGCATGTTCGGATCCCAGAGCGCCTTCATGAGTGAGTTGTTCGGGTCCCGTCAGCGCTACCTCGGCGTGTCGGTGGCCCGTGAGGTCTCCGCGGTACTCTCCGGCGGCATCGCACCGCTGATCGGCGCCTGGATCATCGCGATGGTCGTCGCCGCCGACGGCGGCAAGGAGGTGCCCGGCGCAGGGCTGGGATCGTGGGTGTTCATCGCCGGATACCTGTGCATCCTCACCCTCATCACGATCGGCACGACGTACATCACCCCCGACCCGATCAACCGCGACCTCGACGACCCCCTCGACGCGGTCTCTGCCGCCCGCAACTGACCGTACGACGCGACCCGTCGAAGAACAGGGGAATCCGGTGGCACAGCGGACCCGAGCGTCAGCGAGCCGTCGTCCGACGATCATCACGGTGGCGAAGGCCGCCGGGGTGTCGACCGCGACTGTCTCCCGGGTGCTGAGTGGAAGCTCCGCTGTGACACCGGATCTCGCTGCTCGGGTGCACAAGGCCGCCGACGACTTGTCCTACCGCCCGAGCAGCGCCGCCCGGGGCCTGGTGCTGGGGTCGATGCGCAGTGTCGGTGTGATCCTGCCCGACCTGGCGAACGCGTACTTCTTCGACGTGGTCAAGCAGATGCATCACGGCGCCACCGAAGACGGATACCGGATGCTCGTCGCCGACTACTCCGGTACGGCGGCCGACGAATACGCCACCGCCCTCGACCTGCTCGGCCAGGTCGACGGGCTCGTTCTGCTGTCTTCGCGAATTCCGTTGGCGGGACTGACGGAACTGGCCCGGCAGCCGGCTCCGGTGGTGCTGGTGAATCGGATCGAACGCGGAATCGACCTGCCCATGGTCGCGATCGACAACTTCACCCCCATGATGCAGCTGTGCGGGCACCTGGCCCGGCTCGGTCACCGCCGGGTCGTCTACCTCGCGGGATCGGAACTGTCGTGGCAGAACCGGGAACGGTGGCGCGGCCTCGAGATGGCGAGGGCATTCGGGATCGACGCGGTCGAGGTGGCCTCGGACGGCACCATCGAGGGCGCGTACACCGCCGTCGACGAGGCGCTCACCCATGAGCCGACCGCACTGATCTGCTTCAACGACCTGTCGGCCCTCGGGGCGATCTCGAAGCTACGTGGGCTCGGACTTTCCGTGCCCGAAGACATTTCGGTCACGGGGTTCGACGACATCGCCGTCGCCCGGCACATCGACCCTCGCCTGACGACCGTGGTGAGCCCGAAGTCCCGGCTCGGCGACCAGGCGTGGGCCTTGATGCACGCGGCACTCGCGTCCGCACCCAGCACCTCGCCCCCGCTTTTGTCCGCCGACATGGTGATCCGCGACTCCACCGGCCCGGCGAAGTGACACCGGTTCGAGCGCCGGCCTCACCCGAGGCCGACGCTCGGACGCTCAGATGCGGGCGAGGCCTTCGGTGGCGGCCTCGGTGGCTGCCAGGGCGGTCTCGGCCCACCAGCGGTCGCTGAGGACTTCGACCTCCACGAGTCCCCGATAACCGGCGCGCTCGCACTCGGCGACGAATCCGGTCATGTCGATGCAGCCCTCGCCGGGCATGCCGCGGCTGCTCAACTCCCCGTGGATCGGGGTCACCCAGTCGGCGAGCTGGACCGAGAACAGCTTGTCGCCGGCCCGGGCGATCTGTTCCGGCAGCGCCGCGTCCCACCACACGTGATACGAGTCGATCCCGATCCCCACCAGGTCGGAGTCGATGGACTCGACCAGATCGTTCGCCTCCTGCAGCGACGTGATGACGGATCGGCTCGACGCCATCATCGGGTGCATCGGTTCGACGGCGAGCCGCACACCGGCCGCTCGCGCGTAGGGCTCGAGTTCGGCGATGCCGTCCGAGACCTGCCTGCGGCCGCCTGCGAGGTCGCCGTAGGCGGCGCCGCACACGAGGTAGAGGCATTCCGCGTCCAGGGCGTGCGCCTGATCCACGGCGACCCGGTTGTCGTCCATGGTCTTTCGCCGCAGCGTGGCGGTCGGTTGCGGGAACATCCCGCCGCGGCAGACGCTGCTGACCCGCAGGCCCGACTGCCGCAGCCGGGTGGCCGCCGCGGTCAGGTCCAGGTCCTCGAGCACGTCCCGCCACAGGCCGACGCCGCCGAACCCCCACATCTCGGCGAGGTCGGCCACCTCCGTGAATCCCGATCCCTTGACGGTGACGGAATTCAGGCTGCACCGCGCGAGGTCCATGTCAGCGGATCCCGTGCACCGCGAAGTACGCAGAGGCGCGTGCGGCGGTGAAGTCCGGATCGGTGAACAGGCCGATCGCGTCGCCGGCGCGGACCAGTTCGGCGAGATGCGTCAGGCTGCGGCCGGTTTCGAAGCCGCCGATCATCCGGAAATGGTCCTGCTTGCCGCCCAGGTACGCCAGCCACGCCACCCCGACCTTGTAGTACTGCGTCGGTGCGGCGAACAGCAGCCGGCTCAGGGTTTCGGTGGGGCCGAGGATGTTCCGGAAGCCCTGCTCGTCGCCGTCGTCGAGGCGGGCGAACGCGGCGGAGGCGAACGGGCCGAGCGCGGCGAACGCACCGAGGAGCGCGTCGCTGGTGTGGGTGCCGTCGCCGGCGATCAGGTCGACGTAGTTGTAGTCGTCGCCGGTGAATACCCGGACACCGTCGGGCATCCGCCGCCGCAGGGCGATCTCGAGGGCGGGGTCGAGCAGCGACACCTTGATGCCACGCACCCGTTCGCGGTGGTTGTCGATGATCTGCAAAACGGTGTCCATCGCCGCTGACGGGTCGGAGAATCCCCAGTAGCCGTCGAGTGCGGGGTCGAACACCGAACCCAGCCAATGCAGCACGACCGGCCGGGTGGCCGCCGACAGCACCGCGTCGTAGACGGAGAGGTAGTCGTCGGGGCCGCTCGCCGCCCGGGCGAGGTGCCTGCTGGCCATCAGCACCACCTCGCCGCCGGCGGATTCGATCGCCTCGACCTGCTCGAGGTACGCGTCGCGGATCTCCTCCAGCGAGGGCGAATCCGTTTTCAGCTGATCGGTGGCGACACCGACGACTACCCGGCCGCCGACCGACTTCGCCTCGGTGAGGGTGCGGACCGCGAGTTCGCGCGCGCCGGCCCAGTCGAGCCCCATGCCCCGCTGCGCGGTGTCCATCGACTCGGCCACCCCGAGTCCCAGCGACCACAGGTCGCGGCGCAGTTGCAGGGTGGCGTCCCAGTCGATCTGGTCCGCGGCGTTCTCGGCGGACGCGCGCAGCGGATCGGCGACCACGTGCGAGGCCGCGTACACCGCTCTGCTGGTCGGTGCCGTGGACCGGGTGTCCAGCCGGGCGGGCTCACCGAGCACGAGCGTGCCGGTCGAACGATCGAGGTCGGGAAGAACAATCGAGGCCATGAAATCTCCTGAAATCGCTTTCTTGCTGAAGTATGGATCACGATATACTGTGATGAATAGCAAGGTCTAGACCGTATTGAGTCTCAGTTCATTCACTGAAAGCATTTTCCGGCGCGACTGGGTCGGCATTGTTCGCCGTCGCCGCGCCACCCGAAGGGAGCCACACCGTGGGCGCATCAACACAGGTCACCGAACTGAAGGGCAAGGCCGCCATCGTCACCGGCGCGGCCGGAGGAATCGGATCCGCTATCGCCCGGGCGCTCGCGGCGCAGGGCGTCGTGGTGGTGGGAGTCGACGCCGACCCGAAGATCACCGAGGTCATGGACGGGATCGGCGGGCACGGGCTGTGCGGGGATCTCACCGATCCAGCCTTCAGCGCATCCGCCGTCGACCTCGCCCAGCAGGTGGCCGGAAGCCTCGACATCCTGATCAACGCGGCAGGCATCCAGCTGCGGACCCCCGCGATCGATGTGGAGGAGGACGGCTGGCAGCGGCTGGTCGACGTGAACCTGTCGGCCGTGTACCGGCTGACCCGGCAGGCGATGAAATCGCTGATCGCGTCGGGCGGCAGTGTCGTCAACATCGCCTCGCTGTCCGCCGACCGCGCGGTGCCCGGCATCGTGCCCTACGGTGCGACCAAGGCGGCGCTCACCCAACTCGGCAAGGGCCTGGCGGTCGAACTGGGGCCGCAGGGCGTGCGCGTGAACACGATCGCGCCGGGCTACATCGAAACCCCGATGACCGCCGAGGTGCTCGGCCAGGAGGAGTTCCGCGCCCAGAAGCTGAGCCGGATTCCGTTGCAGCGGTTCGCCGACGGTGACGACGTCGCCGATGTCGTGCTCTTCCTCGTCTCCGGCGCCGCCCGCTACGTCACCGGCGTCGTGCTGCCCGTCGACGGAGGGTACTCGATCACATGACCGAAGCAACGACGATTCCGTCGGTCACCCTGAGCAACGGGGTCGTGATGCCCGCCATCGGATTCGGGGTGTTTCAGATTCCCGACGACGCCATGTGCACCACCGTCCGGCACGCACTGGCGGCCGGGTACCGGGCCTTCGACACCGCTCCGATGTACGGCAACGAACGCTCCCTCGGTCGTGCTCTCACCAATTCCGGTGTGCCCCGCGAGGAACTGTTCGTGACCACCAAGGTCTCCAACGAGGACCAGGGTTACCAGTCGACCCTCGACGCCGTCGAGAGCAGCGTTGCCCGCCTCGGCCTGGACTACGTCGACCTGTGCCTGATCCACTGGCCCGCCCCCGCTCGTGGCGCGTACCTCGACACGTGGCGGGCACTCGAACAACTCCACGCCGCCGGACGGATCCGGGCGATCGGAGTCTCGAACTTCCAGGCCGATCACCTGGACCGGCTGCTCGAGGTCGCCGCCGTGCGTCCGATGGTGAACCAGATCGAAATACATCCACTGCTCCCCCAGCAGCCGATGGTGGAACTGCACCGGAGCCTGGGCATCCACACCCAGGCATGGGCACCACTCGCCCGTGGCCGGCTGCAGGAGAATCCGGTACTCACCGAACTCGCACGCCGGCACGACGTGTCCCTCGCTCAGCTCGTGCTGCGGTGGCATCTGCAGCGCGGCACAATCCCTCTGCCGAAATCGTCTTCACCGGAACGAATGCGCGCGAACATCGACGTGTTCGACTTCGCGCTCGACGCCGACGAGATCGCGCAGATCACGGCACTGGACCGGAACGAGCGAACAGGACCTCACCCCGACGACGTCCACTGAACCAGGCCCCAGGAACCCGCGCCGATGAGTTTGTCCTGCCCTCGGAGTCTCTTCCTCGTTACCATCGTCGAGAGCGCAGGAGGAACCGAATGAGTCAACTGCTGAGGGTCCAGAACTTCAACGTGTCGCGTGACGGGTTCGGTGCCGGTGACGGCCAGAGCTTCGAGAGGCCGTTCGGTCACGCCGACCCTGGTGTCCTGTTCGCGTGGGCGGGTGCCACGGCGAGTTGGCACATGCGCACCGGCCCCGGCGGGAGCCGCGGCCTCGACGACTACTTGATCCGCGACTATGACTGCAATATCGGTGCCGAGATCATGGGCCGTAACAAGTTCAGTCCGCATCGCGGGCCTTGGGCGGATTACGAGTGGCGCGGCTGGTGGGGCGACGAACCCCCGTTCCACACCCCGGTATTCGTGCTGACCCACCACGTCCGTCCGTCGTTCACGCTCTCCGACACCACGTTCCACTTCGTCGACACCGATCCGGCCACGGTCCTCGAGCAGGCGCGGGAGGCGGCGCAGGGTAAGGACGTCCGGCTCGGTGGCGGGGCGACCACCATCCGGGAGTTCCTCGACGCCGACCTCGTCGACACCCTGCACGTGGTGGTGTCACCGATCGAACTCGGATCCGGGGCGCGACTCTGGGAATCTCCCGACGAGTTGCTCGACCGGTTCCACTGCGACGTCGTGCCCAGCCCGAGCGGCGTGACCCACCACCTGTTCTGGCGGAAGTGACACAGGCGCACTTCGATATGGCCGAGGGACGAGGGCCCTACTCGTCCTGCTGTCGCCGGCCGGCTGATTCCAGCGCCGACCTCACCGACCGGTACTTCGATCCCCGACCTCGGTGAGCGCTCGTGTGATGCTCAGTGCGGTGGTGTGCACGGCGGGCCCGACGCGCCGGATGTCGACCTTGCCGATCCACCCGGACGCCGAGACGGCGGCCACCGGCGGACCGTCGTCGACGCGGACGGCACTGGCGACACACGCGACGCCGGGTGCCGACTCCTCGTGCTCGTACGCGATGCCGGTCGACGCGATCCGCCGCAACTGACGTACCAGCGCTCCGGGCGCGGTGATGGTGCGCGGACCCACCCGCGACAGCCCGGCCGCGACCACGGCCTCGAACGCCGCGGGCGGTGATCCCGCGAGCAGAGCCTTGCCCACCCCCGTCGCGTGTGCGGGGAGACGCCCACCCACGCCGGACGGCAGCCACGGCGCATCCCGCCCCGGGAGGATCTCGACGTACACCACCTCGGCCCCGTCGAGGATCGCCAGGTGCACCGTCTGCCGTGTCGCTTCCCGCAGGTCGGCGAGGAACGGCAGCGCCACCTCCCGGACCGAACGTCGCCGCGACGCCCGTTCCCCGAGTTCGAACAGCCGCAGTCCGAGCCCTACCTTGACGCCGCTGCGCTCGAGAAACCCGACGCCCTCCATCTCCTTCACCAGCCGCGACACCGTCGCCTTCGGGATCCCGGTGCGCCGGGTCAACTCGTTGACACCCAGCGTCGTGTCGGTGGGACCGAACGCCGCGAGCAGATCCGATATCCGCCGGACCACCGACGTCGGCTCGTCACCCGCTGCCGAAGTGTTCCGTTCTACGGGACTCATTCGTTGAGTATCCCCATTCGGCCCAGCACAGTACAAGCAGCAACGCGCGCAACGTCCCACTCGAACCAGCCCACAGCGAGGTCATCGATGCCACCCACTACCTCTACGGCCCTCCCGAATTCGTCGATTCAGGCCGCCGCGGAGCGGCTCACGGCCGCGACCGCACGACCGTGTGCGCCCGTGCGGGACCTGCTCGGGACCACCGACATCGGCGCGGCGTATGCCGTGCAGCAGCTGCTGACCGACCGGCGTCTCGCCGCCGGGGGGACGGTCACCGGCCGCAAGATCGGGTTGACCTCCCCCGCCGTGCAGCAGCAGCTCGGCGTCGACCAGCCCGATTTCGGGGTGCTGTTCGCCGACATGGACGTCACCGCCCTGCCCGAGGTGCCCAGCGGCCGGTTGCTGCAACCG
Organism: Rhodococcus sp. P4_B6; assembly: GCF_056402215.1. Taxonomy (NCBI): domain Bacteria; kingdom Bacillati; phylum Actinomycetota; class Actinomycetes; order Mycobacteriales; family Nocardiaceae; genus Rhodococcus; species Rhodococcus sp. P4_B6. The sequence goes on from NZ_JBFUHV010000015.1 coordinate 27,032, forward strand.
AAGGCCGAGGCCGAGATCGCGTTCGTGCTCGGCGCCGACCTGATCGACGGCGACCTCGACGACACCCAGATCCGTGCCGCCGTGGCCCGCGCCGCCGCCGCGCTGGAGATCGTCGACTCGCGGATCGCCGACTGGGACATCACCATCACCGACACCGTCGCCGACAACGGCTCCTCCGGGTTGTACGTCCTCGGCGAGAACTGGCTCACCCTGGACGAATTCGAACCCCGCGACGTCGTGATGCGGCTGTACTCGGGCGACGCACTCGTCTCCGAGGGCACCGGCGCCGCCTGCCTCGGCGACCCCCTACAGGCCCTGGCCTGGCTCGCCCGCACCGCCCGCGAGTACGGGCAACCGCTGCGCGCCGGGCAGGTCATCCTCTCCGGCGCCCTCGGCCCGATGGTCCCCACCCCACCCGGCACCACCGTCCGCGCCGAACTGTCCACCCTCGGCACCGTCACCGCCACCTTCTCGAAGGGCACCCACTCATGAGCGAGACCCCCACGATCAAGGTCGCGATCATCGGCTCCGGCAACATCGGCACCGACCTGATGATCAAGGTCCTGCGCAACTCCGACATCCTCGAGATGGGCGCGATGGTCGGCATCGACCCGAACTCCGACGGCCTCGCCCGCGCCGCCCGCCTGAACGTCCCGACCACCGCAGACGGCGTCCGGGGTCTGATCGCCCTCGACACCTTCGCCGACATCGACATCGTCTTCGACGCCACCTCCGCCGGGGCCCACCGGGCCAATGTCGCCGCCCTCGCCCCCTACGGGAAGAAGCTGGTGGACCTCACCCCGGCCGCGATCGGCCCGTACGTGGTGCCGCCGGTCAACCTCGAGCAGCACCTCGACGGGGACGTCGACAACGTCAACATGGTCACCTGCGGCGGGCAGGCCACCATCCCCATGGTCGCCGCCATCTCCGCCGTCACCGCGGTCGCCTACGCCGAGATCGTCGCGTCCATCGCGTCGAAGTCCGCTGGCCCCGGCACCCGGGCGAACATCGACGAGTTCACCGAAACCACGTCGCACGCCATCGAACAGGTCGGCGGCGCGGCCCGCGGCAAGGCGATCATCGTCCTCAACCCCGCCGAACCACCCCTGCTGATGCGCGACACCGTCCTCGCCCTCATCGGCGACGCCGACCACGACGCCATCCGCGCCTCGATCACCGAGATGGCCGCCCGCGTCGCCGAGTACGTGCCCGGGTACCGGCTCAAGCAGGACGTCCAGTTCACCCCGATCCCCGACGGCGAACCCGTCCACACCCTGCTCCCCGACGGCACCGGACCGGTCACCACCAAGGTGTCGGTGTTCCTCGAGGTCGAGGGCGCCGCCCATTACCTGCCCGCCTACGCCGGCAACCTCGACATCATGACCTCCGCCGCCCTGCGCACCGCGGAATCCATCGCCCGACGCATCCAGAACACGATCCCCGCGGAGGTCGCACCATGACCAAGCTCTACATCCAGGACGTCACCCTGCGTGACGGCATGCACGCCGTCCGGCACCGCATCACCCCCAGCGACGTCGGCCGGATCGTCGCCGCCCTCGACGCCGCCGGGGTAGACGCCATCGAGGTCGCGCACGGCGACGGTCTCGCCGGCGGCTCCCTCAACTACGGGCCCGGCTCCAACACCGACTGGGAGTGGATCGAGGCCGCCGCCGACAACCTCACCCACGCCACCCTGACGACCCTGCTGCTGCCCGGTATCGGCACCATCGCCGAACTCGAACAGGCCCACAAGCTCGGGGTCCGCTCCATCCGGATCGCCACCCACTGCACCGAGGCCGACGTCGCCGCCCAGCACATCACCAAGGCCCGCGAACTCGGCATGGACGTCTCCGGGTTCCTGATGATGAGCCACATGACCCCCGCCGACAACCTCGCCAAGCAGGCGAAGTTGATGGAATCGTATGGGGCGCACTGTGTGTACGTCACCGACTCCGGTGGCCGGCTCACCATGAACGGTGTCCGCGACCGGGTCCGCGCCTACCGCGACATCCTCGACCCCGGCACCCAGATCGGCATCCACGCCCACGAAAACCTGTCGCTGTCCGTCGCGAACAGTGTCGTCGCCGTCGAAGAAGGCGTCACCCGCGTCGACGCCTCCCTCGCCGGGCACGGCGCCGGCGCCGGCAACTGCCCGATCGAAGCGTTCGTCGCCGTCGCCAACCTCCACGACTGGGAGCACGGGTCCGACCTGTTTGCGCTGCAGGACGCCGCCGACGACCTCGTCCGGCCCCTGCAGGACCGGCCCGTGCGCGTGGACCGGGAAACCCTCACCCTCGGCTACGCCGGCGTCTACTCCAGCTTCCTCCGGCACGCCGAAACCGCCTCGAAGAACTACGGCATCGACGTCCGCACCATCCTCCAAGAAGTCGGCAAACGCGGCCTCGTCGGCGGACAGGAAGACATGATCACCGACATCGCCCTCGATGTGCTTCGCACCCGTGAGTACTTGTTAACCACGGGCGGTTAATAAGTACTCACGGGCGCGGAGCGCATGGCGCACACCTTCGCCGTAGGCGGGATCGGCTTGGGTGCAGTGGGCGATGTGGCGTTCGATGACGGCCACCGACGCCCCGGTGATGGCGCGGGCGGTGTTCTCGAACAGTGCAGTCTGCTGCTCGGCGTTCATGCTGCGGAAGAGGTTCCCGGGCTGTTCGAAGTAGTTGTCGTCGTCTGCGCGGTAGTCGAACCGGTCGGCGACGGCACCCACTCCGAGCGGCGGTTCGGCGTAGCTGGGCTGGTCGGCAAACCGGCCGTGGGAGTTGGGTTCGATGCTCGGGATGCTGCCCTGGTTGCCGTCCACTCGCATGGCACCGTCCCGGTGGAAGGAATTGACGTGCGCTGCGCCTCTCGGGCAGTTGACCGGGATCTGGTGATGGTTGACGCCGAGGCGGTAGCGGGCGGCGTCGCCGTACGAGAACAGTCTGCCTTGGAGCATGCGGTCCGGGGAGAATCCGATGCCGGGAACGATGTTCGCCGGGGAGAACGCCGCCTGTTCGACGTCGGCGTGGTAGTTCTCCGGGTTGCGGTTCAGTTCGAGTTCGCCGACCTCGATGAGGGGGTAATCCTTCTTCGACCACACCTTGGTGAGGTCGAAGGGATGGTAGCGGTAGGTCTGGGCGTCCGCTTCGGGCATGATCTGGACGAAGAGGGTCCACTTCGGGTAGTTGCCCTCCTCGATTGCGTTGAAGAGGTCGCGCTGCGCCGACTCGCGGTCGCCGGCGACGACGACGGCGGCTTCTTCGTCGGTGAGGTTCTTGATGCCCTGCTGGGTGCGGAAATGGAATTTCACCCAGGAGCGTTCCCCGGCGTCGTTGACGAACGAGTAGGTGTGTGAGCCGAAGCCGTGCATGTGCCGGTAGCCGTCGGGGATGCCGCGGTCGGACATCACGATGGTGATCTGGTGCAGGGCCTCGGGGAGATTGGTCCAGAAGTCCCAGTTATTCTGCGCCGAGCGAAGATTGGACTTCGGGTCGCGTTTGACCGCGTGGTTGAGGTCGGGGAACTTGAGGGGGTCGCGGAAGAAGAAGACGGGGGTGTTGTTGCCGACGACGTCCCAGTTGCCCTGTGCGGTGTAGAAGCGGACGGCGAAGCCGCGGATGTCGCGTTCGGCGTCGGCGGCGCCGCGCTCGCCCGCGACGGTGGAGAATCGCAGGAAGATCTCGGTCTGTTTGCCGACTTCGGAGAAGACGTCGGCATTGGTGTGCGCGGTGATGTCGTGGGTGACGCGGAAGGTGCCGAAGGCGGCGGAGCCTTTGGCGTGCATCCGGCGTTCGGGGATGACTTCGCGGTCGAAGTGCGCGAGCTTCTCGAGGAACCAGACGTCCTGCAAGAGCATCGGACCGCGCGCGCCGGCGGTGAGACTGTTCTGGTTGTCGGGTACCGGTGCACCGGCGACGGTGGTGAGTCCGTTCGGGTTGGTCATCGATTTCTCCTGTCTGTCACCCGGCGCTGGTCGGGTGAATGTGGTTCGGCGAGAGCTTCCCTCAGGACCGAGCGCGATGGCGTCTCAATTTGACATCCCCCGGTGAGCCCGTTCGGAACACGATGCCGAACTCGCGGATCGTGCGGTAGATCGTCGCCCGTCGCCCGTCACCCGCCACGCCTGGATGTGATAGCCGTCTCACACTGAGACGGTCGAGAGCTGGGTCACACGGTTCAATTCATTGCACAACGTCCCCCGCAGCCGGCACCCGGCCGGCTCTTGATCCAGGAGGCGCACATTGAGTAGGCAAAGCCTGACAAAGGCCCACGCGAAGATCACCGAACTGTCCTGGGATCCGACATTCGCAACCCCGGCCACCCGGTTCGGCACCGACTACACCTTCGAGAAGGCTCCGAAGAAGGATCCTCTCAAGCAGATCATGCGGTCCTACTTCCCGATGGAGGAGGAGAAGGACAACCGCGTGTACGGCGCCATGGACGGTGCCATCCGCGGCAACATGTTCCGCCAGGTGCAGCAACGGTGGCTCGAATGGCAGAAGCTGTTCCTGTCGATCATTCCGTTCCCCGAGATCTCGGCCGCCCGAGCGATGCCGATGGCCATCGACGCCGTCCCCAACCCGGAGATCCACAACGGTCTCGCGGTGCAGATGATCGACGAGGTGCGTCACTCGACGATTCAGATGAACCTCAAGAAGCTGTACATGAACAACTACATCGACCCGGCCGGGTTCGACATGACGGAGAAGGCGTTCGCGAACAACTACGCGGGCACCATCGGCCGGCAGTTCGGCGAAGGATTCATCACCGGTGACGCGATCACCTCGGCAAACATCTACCTGACCGTGGTCGCCGAGACCGCGTTCACGAACACCCTGTTCGTCGCCATGCCCGACGAGGCCGCCGCCAACGGTGACTACCTGTTGCCGACCGTCTTCCACTCGGTGCAGTCCGACGAGTCGCGGCACATCTCCAACGGTTACTCGATCCTGCTGATGGCCCTCGCCGACGAGCGGAATCGCCCACTGCTCGAACGCGACCTGCGGTACGCATGGTGGAACAACCACTGCGTCGTCGACGCCGCAATCGGCACCTTCATCGAATACGGCACCAAGGACCGCCGCAAGGACCGGGAGAGCTACGCCGAAATGTGGCGTCGCTGGATCTACGACGACTACTACCGCAGCTACCTCATCCCGCTCGAGAAGTACGGCCTGACGATTCCGCACGACCTGGTCGAGGAGGCGTGGAAGCGCATCACGGACAAGGGTTACGTCCACGAGGTGGCCCGGTTCTTCGCCACCGGTTGGCCGGTCAACTACTGGCGTATCGATGCCATGACCGACAAGGACTTCGAGTGGTTCGAGCACAAGTACCCGGGCTGGTACTCGAAGTACGGCAAGTGGTGGGAGGAGTACAACCGGCTCGCCTACCCCGGTCGCAACAAGCCGATCGCATTCGAAGAGGTCGGGTACCAGTACCCGCACCGGTGCTGGACCTGCATGGTGCCCGCCCTCATCCGCGAAGACATGGTCGTCGAGAAGGTAGACAACCAGTGGCGGACCTATTGCTCGGAAACCTGCTACTGGACCGACGCCGTCGCGTTCCGTGAGGAATACCAGGGTAAGCCGACCCCGAACATGGGACGGCTCACCGGGTTCCGTGAATGGGAGACCCTGCACCACGGCAAGGACCTCGCCGACATCGTCTCCGATCTCGGTTACGTCCGCGACGACGGCAAGACCCTGGTCGGTCAGCCGCACCTCGATCTGGACGACCCGAAGAAGCTGTGGACCCTCGACGACGTGCGGGGCAACACCTTCCAGAGCCCGAACGTGCTGTTGAACCAGATGTCCGACGCCGAACGCGACGCTCACATCGCCGCGTACCGCGCAGGCAGCACCGTTCCTGCCTGATCCAGGCTCGGTGGGTGGCGCCGCGGCCACTTCCGGCGCCACCCACCGCTTCACCATTCACTTCACAAGCCCAGGAGAATCCCCCGTGGCCGACAAGCACCGTATCAACTTCGAGCCCGTCGACATCGAGATGGAAGTTGGCGAAGACGAGTACATCCTCGACGCCGCATTCCGGCAAGGCATCCACCTGATGCACGGCTGCCGCGAGGGGCGGTGCTCGGCCTGCAAGTCGTTCGTCCTGGACGGCGACATCCAGATGGAGAACTACTCGACATTTGCGTGCAACGAATCCGAGGTCGACGAGGGGATGGTATTGCTCTGCCGCTCAACCGCGTACAGCGACTGCACGATCGAGCTGCTCAACTTCGACGAGGACGAACTCCTCGGCGGTGTCCCCATCCAGGATGTACGCACCCAGGTGACCGGGATCGAGTCGATGACCAAGGACATCGTCTCGCTGCGATTGCAGCCCGTCGAACCCGCCGCCTACGAGTTCAGGCCCGGCCAGTACGCGGACCTGAAGATCCCGGGGACCGAGGAACATCGGTCCTTCTCGATGGCAACGACACAGTCGACACCCGGCCATATCGAATTCCTCATCAAGAAGTATCCGGGCGGAAAGTTCGCCGGGCTGCTCGACAATGCCATCTCGGTCGGCGACGAGATCAGCTTGACCGGTCCCTACGGGTCGTTCACCCTCAAGGAAGGTCACGTCCTGCCGATCGTGTTGATCGGCGGCGGAGCCGGAATGGCCCCCGTCCTCTCACTCCTGCGGCACATGAGCGAGACGGGCAATACCCGACCGGTGCACTTCTACTACGGTGCCCGGACGCCCGCCGACCTGTTCTACGTCGACGAGATTCTCCGACTCGGAGAGGGACTCACGGATTTCACGTTCGTGGCCTGCCTGTCGGAATCGATGGTCCCACAGCCGGCGGGGTCGATCGTCGTCGAAGAAGGCAATGTCACCGACGTCGTGAGCCGCCGCGAACCGGACATCGGCAAGACCGAGGTCTATCTCTGCGGACCACCACCGATGGTCGACGCGGCGCTCGCCCTGCTCGAGGCCACCGGCACCCCGAGCGATCAGATCTTCTACGACAAGTTCACCAGCCCCGCCTTCGAGTAGCCCACCACAGGAATTCACAGCCCTCTTTCCCCGACAGAACTGAGAAACGAGATGACCGCAACCTCCGAGCCCAAGCAGCGGAGCTTTCCGAAGATCGAGTTCACCGACTCCGAAGCCGGTGCGCTGGAGTTCCCCAGCTCCCGCAGCCGTACGTTCAACTACTACACGCCGGCCAAGAAGCGGTCCACGATGTACGAGGACGTGACCGTCGACGTCCAACCCGACCCGGACCGCCACCTCTCCCAGGGGTGGATCTACGGATTCGGCAATGGACCGGGCGGATATCCGCAGGACTGGACCGTCGCGAAGTCGTCGAACTGGCATGCCTTCCTCGACCCGAACGAGGAGTGGGACCAGACGATCTTTCGCAACAACTCCAAGGTCGTCCACCAGGTCGAATTGTGCCTCTCCAACGCCAAGCGCGCCCGCGTCTACGACGCCTGGAACACCCCCTGGTTGACGTTCATCTCCCGCAATCTCGGCGCGTGGATGCATGCCGAGAACGGTTTGGCGTTGCATGTCTTCACGTCCATCCAGCGGTCCGGGCCGACCAACATGATCAACACGGCCGTCGCGGTGAATGCCGCCCACAAGATGCGCTTCGCCCAGGACCTGGCGTTGTTCAACCTGGACCTGTCCGAGGCCACCGAGGATTTCGACGGCGACGCGCACAAGGCCGTCTGGCAGTCGGCGCCCGAGTGGCAGCCGACCCGGGAGGTCGTCGAGCGGCTCACCGCCGTTCCGGATTGGTGTGAGCTTTTGTTCGGCTCCAACATCGTCTTCGAACAGCTGGTCGGTTCGCTGTTCCGCACGGAACTGGTCATGCAGATCGCCGCAGGCAACGGCGACTACATCACCCCCACGATCGTCGGCACCGGTGAGCACGACTACGACCGCGACCTCGCGTACACCCGTAACCTGTTCCGGTTGCTCACCCGCGACCCCGAGCACGGTGAGTCGAACAAGGAACTGTTCGGCACGTGGCTGGCCACCTGGGTGCCCCGCTGCCTCGACGCCGCCCGCGCGCTGCAACCGATCTGGTCGCAGCCCGCCGACAAGGCTGTCACCTTCGCCGACAGTCTCGACGCCGCCACGGCGAAGTTCCGTTCCCTGCTCGAGGAGATCGGGCTCGACATCCCCAAGGAGTTGGACCAGTGAGCATGCAATTCGGATCGTCCACCGAGTTCTCCAACATGTGCGGCGTCACGTTGATGAACACCCCGATCGGCCGGGTCGTCGCGGAGGTGATGGGCGCGAAGGACGGTGTGGAGCTGACCGAGTACCCGTCGATGATCCGCGTCGACGGCCAGAAGCTGCTCGACTTCGACTACGAGGAACTGACCGACGCCCTGGGGCAGGATTTCGACGGCTCGATCTTCGAGGAGATCAGCTCCACCCACTACGGGCGCATGGTCCACCTCGACGAGAAGACCCTACTGTTCGCCAGCCCCGAGGATGCCGCCGAGTACATCGGATTCGACCTCACGGAGCACTAGACCGCAGTTGTCCGGGCCGACGCCGCCGACCGAACAGTGGTGGGCGGCGCCGGTTGACCGAGAGGCAACCCGGGAAGCGGTGGCTGCTTCGCCAACCCCTCAGAGAATGAGATCACTGTGAAAGCACTTGTGTTCCAAGGTACGGGCACGATGTCGTGGACCGATGTGCCCGACGCACGCCTGATCGACCCCACTGACGTAGTGGTCCGCGTCGATACCACCACGATCTGCGGTACCGACCTGCACATTCTCGGGGGAGATGTGCCCGCCGTCATCCCCGGCCGCGTGCTCGGGCACGAGGCGGTCGGCGTCATCACCGAAGTCGGGTCGGCGGTGACGTCGCTCGCGATCGGGGACCGAGTACTGGTGCCGGCCATCACTTCCTGCGGTAAGTGCGGTCCCTGCAAGACCGCCATGCCCTCACATTGCGCCTCGGTCGGTGGTATCGGCTGGATCTTCGGACACCTCATCGACGGCACGCAGGCCGAGTACGTTCGCGTGCCGTACGCCGAGACCAGTGTCCATGTGCTGCCCGACGCCGTCGCCAACGAGCAGGCCATCTTCCTGGCCGACATTCTGCCCACCGGATTCGAGATCGGTGTGCAGAACGGTCACGTACAACCGGGTGACACCGTTGTCGTCGTCGGTGTCGGACCGGTCGGGCTCGCCTCGATCCGTACCGCTGGTCTCTACGGCGCCGCCACCGTCGTAGCGGTCGATCTCTCCGAGGCGAGACTGAAGCGGTCACTGAGTTTCGGTGCCGACGAGACGATCAACAGCGGCACCGAGGACGTCCGCGCCCGAGTTCTCGAACTCACCAATGGTCTGGGCGCACATGTGGTGGTCGAAGCGGTCGGAATTCCCGCGACCTTCGAACTGTGCACAACGCTGGTGCGTCCCGGAGGTCGCATTGCCAACGTCGGTGTGCACGGCAAGCCCGTCGACCTGCATCTCGAAGACCTGTGGATCAACAACATCACGATCACCACGGGACTCGTCAACGGCACCACCATTCCGACCCTGCTGGACCTGCTGGCCAACGGCAAACTCGACGCCGGCGCCTTCAGCACTCATTCCTTCGGTCTCGACCAGATGATCGACGCGTAYGACGTCTTCGCGCACGCGGACTCACACGATGCCTTGAAGGTGACCATCAGCCGATGAATGCCGCTACGGGAGTTCCGTAGTCAATTCTGTACCAATAGTTCCCGAGCATTGGAGACTCCAGCATGTATGAGAAGAACGGCGAAAAGTACTTCATCGTCGACGGGCACGTGCATATCTGGGACGGCCGCGAGTCGAACCAGAAGAACGTGCACGGCAAACAGTTCATCGATTGCTTCTACGACTACCACAAGAACCTCAGCCCCGAAGAGGTCGTGTGGGACTACGACACCTACACGTACTACGGCAGCGAACGCTTCGAGCGCGACCTCTTCGTGGACGGATACGTCGACCACGCGATCTTCCAGGCCACCCTGCTGAGCGACTTCTACCACAACGGATTCGGGCAGACGGACGAAGCGCTGGCCCTGGTCGCAAAGAATCCGGGCAAGCTCACCTACAACCACGCCTACGACCCGCGTCACGAGGAAGCCGGTCTCGAACAGCTCCGCAGGGACGCGGACCGGATGAACCTGCAGGGCGTCAAGCTCTACACCGCCGAATGGCACGGCGACTCCCGCGGCTACAAACTCGACGACCCGTGGTCGCGGCGCTACCTCGAAGAGTGCATCACGCTGGGGATCAAGAACATTCACGTCCACAAGGGCCCGACGATCCGTCCCCTGGACCGCGACGCGTTCGACGTCTCCGACGTCGACAAGGTCGCCACCGACTACCTGGACCTGCGATTCGTCGTCGAGCACGTGGGCCTGCCGCGGCTCGAGGACTTCTGCTGGATCGCCACCCAGGAGTCGAATGTGTACGGTGGCCTGGCCGTTGCCCTGCCGTTCATCCACACCCGGCCCCGCTATTTCGCCCAGATCATCGGCGAACTGCTCTATTGGATCGGCGAGGACAAGATCCTCTTCGGCAGCGACTACGCGCTGTGGACCCCGAAGTGGCTGATCGAGAAGTTCGTCGACTTCCAGATCCCCGAGGACATGCAGAGCGAGTACGCCCCGATCACCGTGGAGCAAAAGCAGAAGATTCTCGGCCTCAACGCGGCAGCGCTGTACGACATCGACGTTCCCGCCGACCTGCAACTGGCCGAACCGGCCGGGCAGGAAGGTGTGGAGGCCGCCGCCGGGGCGCGAGAGCCGGAATCCGTACCGTCATGACCGCCGCCGTCGTCTGCACCGAAGAGGACGTCCTGATGGCCCTGTCGACGGTCAGCGACCCGGAACTGGACGAACCCATCACCGATCTCGGGTTCGTCCGGTCGGTCACCCTCGACGACGACGGGGTCACCGTGCACCTGCGGTTGCCCACCGCGTTCTGCTCGCCGAACTTCGCCTACCTCATGGCCTCCGATTCCCTCGACGCGCTGCGTCTGATCGAGGACATCGGTGAGGTGCGGGTGCTGCTCGACGACCATCACGACAGCGACAAGATCAACGCCGGCCTCGCCGCCGACGCCGGATACGTCGGGACGTTCGGTTCCGAGGCGGAGGACAGTCTGCACGAGTTGCGCCGAACGTTCCGGTCCAAGGCGCACGCCGCCGCGATGGAACGCTGCGTGGAGGCGCACCTGAAGACCACCGATCTGGGTGTGAACGAGATCTACCGGCTCACTCTCAGCGACCTCGCTTCGGGAAAATCCAAGGCCGCGCTGCTGCGCCGCCGGATCGGCATCGGGTTGAGCATCTGCCCGGCCAGTCGGGTGTTCGTCGACGACGACGGCAAGCGCATCCCCCCGGAATCGGTGCCGCTGCGACTGCGCTTCGCCAAATCGGTGCGCATCTCGATGGAGGGCAACGCCCACTTCTGCCGCGGCCTGCTCGCCACCCGCTACGCCGACACCGAATCCGTCGGCGCCACACCGCGAATCACCAACCTCAGAACCAGGAGCCCGCGATGAAGGCCGTGCAAGTGGTGGGATACCACACCAAACTGCAGCTCACCGACATTCCCGAACCCACGGTCGAGGGCCCCCTCGACGTCGTCGTGCGCATCGGCGGCGCAGGCGTGTGCCGCACCGATCTGCACATCCTCGAGGGGCAGTGGGAGGAGAAATCCGGTGTCGCGCTGCCGTACACGATCGGCCACGAAAACGCCGGCTGGGTCCACGCCGTCGGCGATGCCGTCACCAACGTCGCGGTCGGCGACAAGGTGATCCTGCACCCCCTGATCACGTGCGGGCTGTGCCGGGCATGCCGATTCGGTGACGACGTCCACTGCGAGAACAGCCAGTTCCCCGGTATCGACGTCAACGGCGGCTACGCCGAGTACCTGCGCACCACCGCCCGTAGCGTCGTGAAGATCGACGACACGCTCGAACCGGCGGACGTCGCCGCACTCGCCGACGCCGGCCTGACCGCGTACCACGCGGTTGCCAAGGCCGCGAACACGACCCGGCCCGGGGACGTCTGCGTGGTGATCGGGGCCGGCGGCCTCGGCCACATCGGCATCCAGGTCCTCAAAGCCATCTCCGGCGTCACCGTCGTCGTGCTCGACCGCAACCCCGAAGCCGTCGAACTGGCCGTGAAGATCGGTGCCGACCACGGCATCGTCGCCGACGGCACCCACATCCAGCAGGTACTCGACCTGACCGGCGGACACGGCGCCGAGGCCGTCGTCGACTTCGTCGGCGAAGGCGGCGCCACCCGGGAAGGCATCGCGATGCTGCGCCGCGCCGGGAACTATTACGTCGTCGGATACGGCGAGAACATCGACGTCCCGACCATCGATGTGATCTCCACCGAGATCAACTTCATCGGAAACCTCGTCGGCTCCTACAACGACCTCCAGGAGCTCATGACCCTTGCCGCCCAGGGCAAGGTCACGTTGCACACAACCCGGTACCGGCTCGAGGACTTCCAGCAAGCCCTCGACGATCTCGATGCCGGGCGGGTGCGCGGCCGGGCGATTCTCGTCCCGTAGCACGCCGCATTCTCCGCATAAGAAAAGTAGGAAAGGACCATCAGCCATGGCAAAAGAGCTGCGGTACAACACGGACGCCCGAGCCCGACTCGAACACGGCGTCAACGCCCTCGCCGACGCGGTCAAGGTGACCCTCGGCCCCAAGGGGCGCAACGCGGTGCTCGAGAAACTCACCGGGCCGCCGACCATCACCAACGACGGCGTGACCATCGCGCGCGAGATCCAGCTCCGCGAACCGTTCGCGAACATGGGCGCCCAGCTGGTGAAGGAGGTGGCGATGAAGACCAACGGTGTCGTCGGCGACGGCACCACCACCGCAACCGTGCTCGCCCAGGCCATGGTCCGTGAGGGGCTGCGCTCCGTCGAGGCCGGAGCCAACCCCATGCGGGTCCGACGCGGCATCGAACGAGCCGTTTCCGTCGTCGTCGACTCCCTCCGCGAGCAGGCCTCGCAGATCGGCGGCCAGAGCGATCTGCAACGCATCGCGACGCTCGCCGCCAGCGACGACGACGTGATCGGACACGCCATCTCGAAGGCCGTCGACTACGTCGGCAAGTCCGGAGTGGTCACCACCGAGGAAAGCGACACCCTCGGGTTGTCGGTCGACATCGTCGACGGCATCGAGTTCGACCACGGTTACACCTCGGGGTACATGGTCACCGACCCGGAGCGGATGGAAGCGGTCCACACCAATCCGCTGATCCTGCTGACCAACAAGAAGATCACCCAGGTCCAGGAGATCATGCCGGCCGTCGAGGTCGCCAAGCGCGCCGACCGGCCGCTGGTGGTGCTCGCCGAGGAGGTCGACGGACCGGCCCTGCAACTGCTCGTCGGCGGCAACATGCACAAGACGATGCAGTCGGTGGTCGTTCGGGCCCCCGGTTTCGGGCACCGTCGGGTCGCCGAGCTCGAAGACCTCGCGGTGGCGCTCGGTGGGCACGTGATCGCCAAGGACACCGGGATCGAACTGTCCGAGGTCAGCGTCGAGCATCTCGGTTCGTGTGACCGGATCACGGTGACCGAGAACGAGACCACGATCGTCGGTGGCCACGGCGACCAGCGCCTCCTCGACGCGCGCATCGCCCAATTGGAGTCCCAGCTCGAGCGCGCCAAGATCGAGGCAGATCAGGAAAGCCTCGAACTGCGTATCGCCCGGCTCACCGGGCGGGTCGCCGTCATCCGCGTCGGCGGCGCGACCAGTGTCGAACTCAAGGAGCGGATGCTGCGCGTCGAGGACGCCCTGGCCGCCACCCGCGCGGCGGTGGAGGCGGGCATCGTCTCCGGCGGTGGCACCGCGCTGGCACAGTCACACCGGGCACTCTCCGACCTCGACCTGTCCGGAGACGAGGCCATCGGGTGCGACGTCGTACGGCGCGCCCTCGCCGAACCGCTGCGCTGGATCGCGATCAACGCCGGATTCGACGGCGACGAAGTCGTCGAGGTGGTCGCCGGTCTCCCGCTCGGGCACGGATTCAACGCGCTCACCGGTGAATACGGAGACATGTTCGACGACGGGGTGATCGACCCGTTCAAGGTCACCCGCGCCGCACTCGAAAGTGCGGCCTCGATCGCGGCACTGCTGATCACCACCGAAACCGCTGTGGTGGAGGAGATCATCGGCAATCCCGGCGCCATCATGGCGCCCGGCTTCGGCGATCTCGCCGAAGGCATGGTTCGCCCGTCGAACATTTACTGATGCAGCCGAGTGGGTCGCCGCCACGACCGTCTGACGAGGCGGTGACCCGCTCTCGCTGCTCGCGCAAACCCACCCCTCCGGCGCCCGTATGCCCGAAAGAAAGTGAAGCATCGTGATTTTCATCGTGGTGAAGTTCAAGGTCCTCGACAAGCATCAGAACGACTGGCTGCTCGTCACCAAGGAGTTCACCGACGCGACCCGATCCGAACCGGGCAATCTGTGGTTCGAGTGGCACCGCAGCGCCGACGACCCCGCCGAATTCGTATTGATCGAGGCGTTCCGGGACGGGCAGGCCGGTTCTGACCACGTCGCCGCCGACCACTTCCGGAAGGGACTGGACGCGATGCGTCCCGCGCTGAGTGAGACACCGCGCATCATCCACACCGACCTACCCGGTACCGACTGGTCCCGCATGGGCGAACTGGAAATCACCTCGTAATCGATCCGAGCCGGCGCATCACATCCGGCCGGCAGGGAAGGACAAGGCATGACGGTCGTGACGAGCGGCCCCGTCGCGGATCTGATCGCGGAACTGGGCGATGCCGCGGTAACCGACAGCGACACCATGATCGCCTACACCCGCGATCAGGCGTTACTCTGCCCGTCCGGGCTTCCGCTCGCCGTCGTCCGCGCCCGGACCGTCGACCATGTCGTCGCGACTCTGAAAACAGCGCACCGACATGGTATTCCGGTCGTAACGAGAGGTGCGGGCACCGGGCTGGCCGGCGGAGCAAACGCTATCGACGGCTGCTTCGTGCTGAGTACCGAGAAACTCGACCGCATCCTCGCCGTCGACGAACAGTCCCGCACCGCCACGGTCGAGGCGGGAGTGATCAACGGTGACCTCGCGACCGCGGCGGCAGCGCGCGGACTGTGGTACGTCCCCGACCCCGGCAGTCGCGCCATCTCCACGATCGGCGGGAACCTCGCAACCGACGCCGGCGGCGCCTGCTGTGCAAAATACGGGGTCACCGGCGACCACGTCGCCCGGATCAAGGCGGTCCTCGCCGACGGCCGGATCATCCACACCGGCGCCGTCACCCGCAAGAATGTGGCCGGTTTGAACCTGACTCGACTACTGGTCGGGTCCGAGGGCACCCTGGCGGTGATCGTCGAGGCGACCATGCGGCTGCGCCGGACGCCGGTGCACACGGCCACCGTCGCCGCCGCCTTCCCCGATACCGTCCAGGCGGTCGACGCGGTGCTGGCGATTCAGGCGGTGGCCGACCCGAGCCTGGTCGAACTCATGGACCGCACCACCATCGCGGCCGTCAACGACATGACCCACATGGGTCTCGACGAGACGGCCGGCGCGCTGCTGCTGATCCAGTGCGACGGTGACGCCGCAGAGGCGGAAGCCCAGCGCAGCGCGGACGCCTGCCGCGCCGCCGCGGCCACCGAGTTGTACGTGAGCACCGACGCCGCCGAAGGTGACGCCCTCATGCAGGCGCGCCGTGTGGCGCTGACCGCCCTGGAACGCCGCGGCAGCACCCTGCTCGACGACCTGGCCGTGCCGGTCCCCCGGCTACCGCACATGCTCGAGGCCATTACCCGGATCGCCGACCGCCACCGACTGCTCATCGGCACGTTCGGGCACGCCGCCGACGGGAACCTCCACCCCACGATCGTGTTCGACGCGGCCGACCCCGACTCCGCCGACCGGGCCCATCGGGCCTTCGACGAGATGGTGACCCGATGTCTGGCGCTGGGCGGATCGATCACGGGCGAGCACGGCGTCGGCAGCCTCAAACGCCGCTACCTCGAACCCATGATCGGCTCGGTGGAGAGATCCCTGATGACAGGCATCAAGGCGGCGTTCGACCCGACCGGAATTCTGAACCCGGGCCGCGCGATATGACGACCACGACCCTGCATGCCCGGTCGACGCGGGACGACGACCTGGTCCTGGAATTCGGCACACGGTGGGCGGTGTTCGGCGGCGGCAACGCCGAAGACATCTTCATGACCTTCGGCTGGACGGAGGCGCGGTACTTCCGACGACTGCAGGTCCTGGCCGGGCGTCGGTTCTCGCCCCTCGACGCCTCACTCCGGCACCGTCTTCTCGCCGTCTGCACCGAGCGCATACAGCAGATCGATCATCCGCCCCACCCTGCGACGAAAGGCCCCGACCATGACAGCGCACCCCGGACGGCGGCGCGGCCGTCCCGCCACTGAACCCGGCCCTCCTCCGGTTCCGGGCACCCTCACACCGGCCGACCTCGCCAGCGTCCTCGAAGTACTGACCGGTACCCGGGCAGCGGTCGAACACCCCCCGACGGACCGTCTCATATTGAGACGCGTCTCACATCGAGACGACGTACGCTCAGGTTCATAGACCTGTGGAGAAACGGGGCGTAAACACGGCATGACCACCAAGGACCTGCAGAAGGCGCGAGAGCTGTTTCTCGCCGACAACGATCTCGACAGCTCCGTTCGCCAACCCATCTCGTTCTCCTGGCAACGATCGAAGTCGCTCAAGGTGAGCCCCGATCAGCTCGACCTCCCATTCGTCCGAGAGCCGAATCTGGACTGTCCTCTCGTCGCGGCCGCCGAACCCGTGTTGCGACAACTAGCGGACGGCCTGGTCGACGAACCGGTCAGCGTGATCCTGACGTCGGCTGACGGAGTGATCCTGACCAGGATCACCGCCAGCCGGCAACTCAATCGCACCCTCGACGACGTCCAACTGATACCCGGATACAGCTACTCGGAAGAGTTCGCCGGCACCAACGGCATCGGCACGACCCTGGAAACCCGCCAGCCCACCCTCGTCACGGGCGCCGAACACTATGCCGACTGCCTCGGGCAACTGGCCTGCGCGGGTGTCCCGATCACCCATCCGATGTCCGGCACTCTCGTGGGTGCACTCGATCTCACCGGCTGGGTAGAGGACGGCGGCCCGTTGCTGGCCACGCTCGCCAAATCCGCCACGGCTCAGATCGAAGGCCGTCTCCTGGCGCAGGCCAGCGCCGACCAGACCTCGTTGCTCAACGCGTATCTCAAGGCGTGTCGCCGATCGCCGCAGACCGGGGTGCTTGCGCTCGGAGACGATGTCGTCCTCGTCAACCGACGACTTCGCGTGGCGCTGGACGCCCAGGATCAGGCAGCGCTACTCGAACACGCCGTCGACCTGAGCAGCGTAAACGCCACCTATCGGCATATCGTCGCCCTGCCCAGCGGTCAGACGGCCAGGTTGTCCTCGATCGAGGACTTCGGGCTCGGAGCCCGCAGGCCGATGGCCTTGTTCTACGTACATCTCCTCGACGTCCCCACATCATCTGTCGCCTCTGCACCGGCAAGCGCCGTGCTTCCCGGCGTCACCGGCACCAGCGCGTCCTGGCGCCGCACTTGCCAGCAGATCGCTCGCTGCGCACGCGAGCAGCAGTGGGTCATCGTGTCGGGTGAGCCCGGAAGTGGTCGCGGATCCGCTCTCAAAGCTGTTGCCGTCGAGCATATTCCCATTCGAACCCGGATCTTCACGGCAGCCGAACTCTCCGACGACGGCACTGCGCTGCCGGCCCTCGAACAGGAACTCGACCAGGAACGATTCAGCGTGATCCTGCGCGACATCGACCTGCTCAGCGAGCCACAGCAGCGGGTTGTCGCCGACCTGATCCAAGGGCGCGAACATGCCGGATGGATCGGCGCGACCATCGGCGGCACCGATCACAACACCGATCTCGATGCACTGCTCCTTCCCCACTTCAGCCACACCGTCACGATGCCGGCCCTCCGGCATCGCATCGACGATCTGCACAGTCTGGTACCGCATCTGCTACGACAACTCGGTCGCGGCGCGGAGCTGTCCCTCTCGCCTGCGGCAATGCGCCAACTCTGCAAGTACAGTTGGCCCGGAAACGTCACCGAACTCCGGCAGGTCCTGCACGAGGTCGTCCAACGTCAGCGCTCCGGCGTCGTCGAAGTCGAGCAGCTGCCCCCGATGTGCCGGGCCCTGAGCCGGCACACCCTCACCCAGATCGAAGCCCTCGAACGCGACGCTATCGTGCGCAGCCTCGAAGAGAACCACGGCAACAAGAAGGCCGCGGCAACAGCTCTCGGCATCTCGCGCGCCACGATCTACCGCAAGATCAAGGAATTCGGCATCGACGTGTGACGCGCCGTTCGTCAGACAACCTATTGTCATCCCTCCGTTCGTGTCAGGAAATGAGACAGTCACCGCGCCGCAGTCGGCGGAACATGAGGTCAGACAGAAAAACCCACGCGGATCTCGACTCGTCGACGAGCAACCCCTTTCGGGTACGGATCCGCGGCCGGAGTGGACTAGGACGACCCATGAACACGAATCCGCTTGGCGCAGTGACCCGCTCGGAATCGCACTGCAAGACCGCCCGCGTGTGGCTGGTCGCCGGGCTGGCGCACACGTCCGAACCCGCCGACCGTCCCGCCGTACGTGACGATCTCATGCGAACCTGGGTTCCGGAGCCGGGCAGCGGTTACCGCACTCCCGACGGCCGCCGTCGCACGACGTGGGCGCAACTGCACTCCCGGTTCGATCTCGTCGAGGTGACCCCATGACAACCCCCTGCACGATCCGGCCGGCCCCGCGCCTTCGCCACGCGACACTGAATGATCAACTCGCGCGGGAGGACGCCGCCGAGGACGCGCAGCGCCTGTCCCCGGACGACCGCACGACGTGTCCGTTGCACCGGCGGTGGATCCACCAGTGCGTCGCCTCGCCGGTCCACGTCAACGCAATCACCCGGCACCGCTGGTGCCGTCGATGCGCCGTGCCGCTCACGGTGACCGTGGACGAGGTGACACGGACGGTCACGATGGTCTGCCCGGCCTGCGGTGACGGTGGCAGCCCGGCCACCGCGCGTCTGGTGGTCGCCTGTCGTGCCAGTTTGGGCTTCGCCCCCGTGAGTACTTATTAACCACGGGCGGTTAATAAGTACTCACGGGCGCGGAGCGCACGCGGGCAGGGCCGCGGACGCGAGGAGGACCACGGCCATCCCCGCCCACTGCGGTGGGGACAGTTGCTCGCCCAGCAGAGCCTGTGCGGCGAGCACCCCGACCACCGGTTCGAGCAGCCCGAGGAGGGCGACGGACGCCGATCCGAGTGCGCGCACGGCGATGAAGGAGCAGCCGATCCCGATGGGCATCAGGAGGAGTCCCTGGACCAGGATGGACCCCCACCCGCTGGGTGCGAACGTCCAGGACTGTCCGTCGACGACGGCGATCGCGCCGGTGGCGATTCCGGCGCCGAGTGATGCGAGTGCGCCCGCGGCGACGGGGCTGACCTGGTGCACCCATCGTTCCCCGACTACCAGGTACAGCGCGTACCCGGCGGCGCTGAGGAGGGCGAGCACCGCCCCGTTCACGGCGACCGCGGAGGTGCTGGCACCCGCGACGAGTGCGATGCCGCCGGACATCGCGACGGCCAGCACCAGCTGACCGCGGTTGATCCTGTTCCGGGTGACCACCCAGACGAGTGCCATCACGAACAGCGGGTAGATGTGGACGATCACGACCGCGATCTGGGCACCGGTGACCCGCACCGCGGCGAAGAAGCACAGCAACTGGATGCCGAACAGCGGGCCGCAGACGCAGCACAGTCCGACGGCGGACTTCCAGGTGACGCCCTTCAGCCTTCCGGTGGACCAGGCGAGAAGGAACAGCAGTGCGGCACCGACGAGGCTGCGGAGGCAGACGAGGACGGCCGGTGACACGCCGCCGGCGTAGCCGATCGCGGCGAACGTGGGGGTGAGTCCGTACGCGATCGCGGAGGCGGCACCGCATCCCCAGGCGACCGCACCGCCGCCGCGCGTCCGCCGTTCCGTGGTGCTAGCGACCATGGGCCCGAACGCGCCGGGCGGCCCGCGGAGGCCGGGTCACCATGTGCGCGGCGCGACGAGTTCGTCGTGGACGAACTGCACGAGTACCTCTTTCATCGCGGCGACGGTCATGTTCGGTGCGCCGGTGAGGACCTGGATGGCGGTCCCGTCGGTGAGCGCGGTCAGTCGCTGCGCGATCGTCTCCGGGTCGACGTCGGTGCGGAAGATTTCCTGCCGTTGTCCGCGCCGGACGATCTTGACGACGGTCTCGTGCCAGCGCGCGTAGTACGTGTTGTGGAAGGGGCGGAGTTCGGGTCGGAGCGTTGCCTCGGCCCAGAACTGCAACCAGATGGACCACTCGTCGCGCAGCGGCCCGACTCGGGGCAACTGCATGTCGATCAGGCGGAGCAGTCGTTCGTGGGCGTTGTCGATCGCCTTGAGTTCACGGCTCTGCCGGTCGAAGGCGTTGTCGATGGCGTGGCGGAGGGCCGCGGTCAGGACGTCGCTCTTGCCGGGGAAGTAGTAGTGCACCGCCCCGGTGCTGGTGCCGACGACCTGGGCGATGTCGGAGATGCGGACCGAGTGGTATCCGCGCTCGGCGATCAGTTGAGCCGCAGCATCGAGTATCGCCGTTCGGCGCGCGTCCTCGGTGAGTTGAGCGGTCACTGTCCCTCCTTCGATTGTCATCTGACTGATTCATCAAATCATACGCGTCAAACTGACGCATCAGTCAGACAGCTGTTTCCGGACCCGGAAATCGTCAACGGCCGATCTGAACGCGCATAACAGCAGGTAAATGGTGGTAATCACGCTAAATTCACATCTGATCGTCGGATCAGTTTCGACGCAACCCTTGACATCTGTGGGCTGGATCACGGTATAACTGATGCATCAGTCAGACCCCATTGGTCGGAACAGTAGCGACGAGAGGCGAACGCTCGATGGAATGTGAGAACCCAGGTGGAGGCGCCGGGCAGGTGCTGCGCCCCGACGTCCATCGCGGGCGGGTGGCACTGATCACCGGTGGAGGCACCGGGATAGGGCGCGCGATCGCACTGGACATGGCGCGGTGTGGAGCCGACGTCGTGATCAGCGGCCGCAGGCCCGAGCCCCTCGAGAAGACCGTCGCCGAGATCGAGGCACTGGGCGGACGGGCGCTCGCCGTGCCCGCGGACATTCGCGACGAAGAGCAGGTGACCGCCCTGGTCGGCCGGGCCCTGGAGCGGTTCGGACGCATCGACATTCTGGTCAACAACGCCGGCGGTCAGTTCGCGGCGCCTGCCGAGGACATCACGAGCAAGGGGTGGCGCGCCGTTCACCGTCTCGCCGTCGACGCCACGTGGGCGGTCACCCGGGAGGTCGCCGTCCGAGCGATGATTCCGCAGCGGTCGGGATGCATCTTCTTCATGGCGTTCTCCCCGCGCCGGGGGATCGCATCGATGGTCCACGCGACGTCGGCCCGCGCGGCCCTCGAAAATCTCGCCTCCGGACTGTCGCTGGAGTGGAGCCGGTACGGAATCCGGTCGATCTGCATCGCCCCCGGCACCATCGCCACGGAGGGCATGGAGGAGAACTACACGGAAGAGGCCCGCGCGCAGTGGACGTCGGCGGTGCCGCTCGGACGCCTGGGCACGGCCGAGGACGTGTCCGGGGTCGTCACGTTCCTCGCCTCGCCCGCAGGCAGTTACGTCACCGGGACCACGCTGGTGATCGACGGCGGCGCCGACGCCTGGGGCACGGGCCACCCCGCACCGAAGGTCGAGGAGACCCGATGAGCACGATCACCGGCCGCGACCTCACGGCACTGTTCGACCCGCGGTCGGTCGCCGTCCTCGGTGCGAGCAACGACGAAACCAAGTACGGCAACTGGATCAGCGTCCAGGCGCTCCGGATGACGGGCCACCGGTCGGTCCACCTCGTCAACCGGCGCGGCGAGCGCATTCTCGGTCAGCCGTCGCTCCGGAGCCTGTCGGAACTCGACGAACGGGTCGACCTCGTCGTCATCACCGTTCCGGCACAGGGTTTCGAGGAGGCGGTGGACGACGCCCTCGCGGCGGGCGCCACCGCGATCGTCGGTGTCACCGCCGGCTTCGCCGAACTCGGCGCTGCCGGAAAGGCGGTGCAGGATCGGGTGGTGGCGCGGGTGCGGGCGGCCGGAGCGGTTCTCCTCGGGCCGAACTGCCTGGGTGTGCTGGATTCGAGCACCGCGCTGACGCTGGCGTCGAACCCGCTGCCCGCCGGACGGGTCGCGCTGCTCTCGCAGAGCGGCAACATGGCACTCGAACTCAGCCAGTTCCTCGAGGCTCGCGGACACGGGTTCTCCCGGTTCGCCTCGCTGGGGAACCAGGCGGACCTCGGCGCCGCCGACCTCATCCGCTCGTGCGTAGAGCACGACGAGACCGAACTCATCGCCGTGTACTGCGAGGACTTCGGCGACGGGCGGGCGTTCGTCGATGCCGCCGCCCAGGCGTCGCGGGCCGGAAAGCCGGTGCTGCTGCTGACGGTGGGTGGCAGCGAGGCCTCCATCCGCGGGGCGCAGTCACACACGGGATCGCTGACGTCCGACAGCGCGGTCATCGACGCGGCTTGCCGCGCAGCCGGGGTGTACCGGGTGTCGAGTCCGCGGCAGCTGGCGGACGTCGCCGCGACACTCCTCGGGTACGGACCGGCGGAGGTGCGCCGGGTCGGTGTCGTCGCCGACGGCGGCGGGCACGCGGGTGTCGCGTCCGACGTGGTGGAGGCGGCCGGACTCACGGTTCCGGAGTTCCCCGCCGACATCAGCGGCGCACTGCGCGACCTGTTGCCGCCGTCCGCCGGAGTGACCAATCCGGTCGACCTCGCGGGCGCCGGGGAACAGGACATCACCTCGTTCGTCTCGGTCCTCGACACCATCCTGCAGAGCCCGGCGGTCGATTCCGTGCTTCTCACCGGATATTTCGGCGGCTACGGCAGTTACGGCGAGAACCTGGCGCGCAAGGAGATCGACACCGCCCGGGCGATGGCGGAAACGGCGCGTGCCCACGGCAAGCCGGTCGTCGTGCACACGATGCATCCCGACAGCGCCGCGGCGAGGGTGCTCGCCGACAGCGGGGTCCCCGTCTTCCGTGCGGTGGAGGACGCCGCCGGGGCGCTCGGCGTCATCGCCGAAACCGCTGCGCCGCAACATCGGACGAGTACGAACAGCCTGCCGTCCGTCTCGGTGACCAGCGACGCGTACTGGGATTCGCGTGAACTGTTCCGCGCCGCCGGCGTCGAATTCCCCGCAGCGCGTCTGGTGCAGAATTGCGCCGAGGCGGTGGCGGCGGCCGAAACCGTCGGATTCCCGGTGGTCCTGAAAGCGATGGGCCTGCTGCACAAGTCCGACTCCGGCGGGGTCGCCCTGGGTCTGGGGTCGGCGGAACAACTCGCCGACGCGTTCACCCGCATGGACGCCTCGCTCGGAGCGTCCGCCTACTGCGTCGAGGCGATGGCCGACCTGAGCGAGGGCGTCGAACTCATCGTCGGGGTCCAGACCGACCCGCGGTTCGGTCCGGTGGCGATGGTGGGTCTCGGCGGCATCTTCACCGAGGTTCTCGCCGACGTGTCCTTCGCACTGGCGCCGGTCGACGCGGAGACCGCCCGCGGCCTGCTCGACAACCTGCGGGCGTCCGCTCTGCTCCGAGGGGTGCGCGGCAGGCCGCCGATCGACCTCGACGCCGCCGCGGACGCCGTCGCCGCGATCACGGCCGTGGCCACCGCACACCCCGAGATCGCGGAACTCGAGATCAACCCCCTGCTCGTCACCCCGAAGCAAGCCCTCGGACTCGACGCGCGCATCGTCCTGAACTCATCGAACACCAACTGACACAAGGAAGTTCTGAACCATGGAATTCGCATACAGCCCCCGCCTCGCCGACCTCAAGGAGCGCGCCCGCGCCCTGACCGACACGATCATGCAGTTCGAGGACGAGTGCGAACGCAACAACGGGATCTCCGACGAATCCCACGCCACCATCAAGGTGGCCGTCCTCGCATCGGGACTGCAGGCGATCAACACCCCCGTCGAATACGGCGGAGCCGGACTGACGGTGCTCGAGCAGGCCGTCGTGCAGGACGAACTCGGCAAGCTCACCAATGCGCTGTGGGACACGGTGTGGCGGCCGGCGAACCCGCTGACCCACGCGACCCCCGAACAGCGGGAGCGCTACCTGATCCCCGGCGCCCGCGGCGACCGCCGCGACGCCGTCGCGATCTCCGAGGCCAACGCCGGTTCGGACTTCTCCGCGGCGAGCACCACCGCGACCCCCGACGGCAACGGCGGCTACATCATCAACGGCGAGAAGTGGTTCGTCACGGTCGGCGACGTCGCCGACTACCTCATCGTGCTGGCCAACGTCGAACCCGATCACGCTGCGACGATCTTCCTGATCGACGTCGACACCCCGGGCGTGAAGATCAAGCACATCCCCCGCTACACGCACACGTTCGTCTACGAGCACCCCGAGTTCACGTTCGAGAACGTGCGCGTCGGCGCGGACGCCGTGCTCGGCGGCATCGGGCAGGGCCACGACCTCACCCGGGACTGGTTCACGGAGGAGCGGCTGATGATCGGCGCACGCACGATCGGTGCGGCCGAGCGGGCGCTGACCCTGGCCGTCGACTGGGCGCGGGAGCGGGTGCAGGGCGGCGAGCCGCTGATCAACCGTCAGCTGATCCAGGGCATGATCGCCGATTCCGTCGTGGACATCACCACCAACCGGGCGCTCACCCACCAGGTGGCGTGGGAGTTCGACCAGGCCGACCCGAACGACGCCGACCTTCGAAAGACCCTGCACGCCAAGGCCTCAACCGTGAAGCTCGCCGCCTCCGAGGCGTCCAACCGGGTGGTGGACCGGGCCGTCCAGATCTTCGGCGGCCGCGGCTACATCCGCGACTACCCCGTCGAGCGGCTGTGGCGCGAACTGCGCGTCGACCGCATCTGGGAGGGCACGTCGGAGATCCAGCGCCTGGTCATCGCGAACGAGGCCAACAAGCGGGGTCTCAAGAACCTGCTGTCCTTCCGCTACGAGGCCGGGGAGAAGTAACACGATGCCGACCGAGAACACCGGAACCGTCGACGTGCGCCGGGACGGCGACGTCGCCGTCGTCACCCTCCGGCGCGAACAGAAGCGGAACGCGCTGTCCACGCACATGGAAGCCGCACTGCTCGCCGCGCTGGGCTCACCCGAGGTGAAGTCCAGTCGGGCCGTGGTCGTCACCGGGGGCGACTCGGTGTTCTCGGCCGGCGCGGACGTCACCGAACTGCGGGACATGACGCCGGAGGCGATCGCCGAGTACTACCGGACCTCCGGGTCGGTGTACGAGGCGCTCGCGGCGCTCCCCCAGCCCACGGTGTCCGCGATCACCGGCTACTGCCTCGGCGGCGGCCTCGAACTGGCCCTCGCCACCGACATCCGGGTCGCCGATCCGGCCGCGGTCTTCGGGTTCCCGGAGATCGGCATCGGGATCCTCCCCAGCTCCGGCGGCGTCACCCGCATCACCCGCATCGTCGGGGCCGGCCGTGCCCGCGACCTCGTCCTGCGCGGTCGGCGCTTCGATCACGCGGACGCCGAACGCTGGGGCGTCGTCAGCGAGATCGCCCCTCCGGCGGAGCACGTGAAGCAGGCCCTGAGCATCGCGCACGAACTCGCGGCGTATTCGCCTCTGGCGCTGAGCATCACCAAGCAGGTGCTGGATGTCAGTGCGGACGCCCCGCACCACGCGTCGCTGCTGCTCGAGCAACTCGCCTACTCGGCGCTGAACAAGACAACCCCTTAGCGGTACCGGCCGAGTACGGCCGACTCGACCGCCACCCCGAGGGTGACGGCACCAATCTACGTAGTGGAGACGACATGAGTTCCTTCGACGTGATGGACAGACCCGCCAAACGCGGGTTCCACACCAAGCTCCTGATCGCGTGCTGTGGCGGACCATTCCTGGACGGGTACGTCATGAGCATCATCGGCGTGGCCCTGCTCGGCGTGCACGAGCAGCTACACCCGACGACGGCCGAGGCGGGGTTGATCGGTGCGGCCTCGCTGATCGGTATCTTCTTCGGCGCCACCGTGTTCGGCTTCCTCACCGACCGGGTCGGCAGGGAGAAGATGTACGCCCTCGACCTGGTGGTGCTGGTTGTCGCGTGCGTGCTGTCGGTGTTCGTCCAGTTGCCGTGGCAGCTGATCGTGCTGCGGTTCGTCATCGGCGCGGCCATCGGTGCGGACTACCCCATCGCCACCTCGCTCCTCACCGAGTTCACCCCCACCAGGAAACGCGGCGCGATGGTCGGGATGTCCGCCGTCGCATGGTCGGCGGGCGCCGTGGCCGCCTACGTGGTCGGGGCGCTCGTCGTCGGAATCTCCGGCGGCAACGACCACTGGCGTCTGCTGCTCGCGTCGAGTGCGGTTCTGGGCCTGATCGTGATCCTCGTGCGGCGCGGAATCCCGGAGTCGCCGCGGTGGCTCCTGAAGAACGGCCGGGTCGCGGACGCGGAGGCCGTGGTCGAGCAGATCTACGGCGAAAAGCTGGATCTGAGCACCGTCACCGTCGAAGACACCGCCGACAAGCCGAAGGCGGACATCAAGATCTACTTCCGGGGCCAGTACCTCGCCCGGCTGATCATGTGCAGCGCTTTGTATCTGGCGGTCGTCACCCCGCTCTACGCGCTGCTGACGTTCCTGCCCACGATCCTGTCCGGCTTCTCGATCTCCGGCGACGGTTCCGCGGGGCTCATCGTCGAGACCGTCATCATCGGGCTCATCGTCGCCGGATCCATTCCCGCGCTGTTCCTGGTCGAGAAGTGGGGCCGGCGCCCGATCGCCGTGGTCCCGTTGGCGCTGATGGTGATTCCGCTGGCCGGGCTGTGGTTGTGGGCGGACGGACCGCTCTGGTTCGTCGTCGCCGCCTTCTGCGCGTACGCGTTCATCTCCGGCGGCCCGAGCATCCTGGTGTGGATCTACCCGAACGAACTCTTCCCCACGGAGTTCCGGGCTACGGCCGTGGGAATCGCCACCGCCGTCAGCCGGTTCGGCGCTGCGACCGGCACCTACCTGCTGCCGCTGAGCATCTCCTCGCTGGGCACCGGCACCACGATGCTGTTCGGGGCGGTCCTGACGGCGGTCGCGTTCGTGATCTGCTTCTTCATGTCGCCCGAAACCAAGGGCAAGTCGCTGGAGGAGGTGTCGTCCGTGTCCGCGGCGCCGGTGACGGGGAGGAGCGCTCCGCGGCTGGAGAAGCTGGAGGAGGCGTCCGCGCCGCGAACCTGAGAGATCGCCTTCCTCCTCCCCTGCCGACCTTCGCTCCCGTCGGCAGGGGCGGACCCCTGCGCGGTCACGTCCCGCTGCCTGGGAGAAGGGGCTCCCCACCGGCGCAGTGCTGCGTTACTCTCTCGGCTAGAACACGTTCTATCCGACTGAGGAGTCGCATCATGGCACCGTCCGCAGAAGACATCCGCAAGACCGTCGAGAGGTACATCGAGGCGGTGGCCACCGGGACCGCCGCCGACGTCGTCGCGTTGTACGCCGAGGGCGCCACCGTGGAGGACCCGGTGGGCACCGAGCCGCGGACCTCGGTGGAATCGCTGCACGAGTTCTACGGGGTGATCGAACCGCTGAAGCAGACCGGCGAACTCCTGACGCTGAAGATCGCCGGCAACTCGGCGGCGTTCCACTTCTCCCTCGTCACCGACCTCGGTGAGCAGAAGCTCGAGATCGCGCCGATCGACGTCATGACCTTCGACGACGACGGCAAGATCACGTCGATGCGGGCGTTCTGGTCGCAAGAGGACATGATCACCGGCTGACCGACGGCCGGGCCGGCAACCACACCGCAATACGGCCCGGCCGATCAGCGACTGTGCCTACGATGGCGGGGTGGCCACCGACGACGCCGGGCCGGCTGCACGGCGTGCCCGACGCAGACGAGTCGTTCGAGCCGGTACGCGCCCCGGGCGCGCACCGCGTAGCTGGCTGGCGGTGCTTGGGGCCCTCACCGCGGCGGTGGCCGTGGCATGCTCCTCCGGTTCCGGGGGCAACCCCGACCCGATCGACCTCGATCGGGCCACCGACCAGGGACAACTTCCGTGGACCGAGGTGCTGCTCCCGCCGCAGACGCCGACGACGGTCCCGTTCGGCCCGCCCGGAACCGACCTGCCGGGCGAGCCCCGGGCCGCCGGTATCCGGGTGATCGGTGACCGCGCCGGACTCTACGGCGGAAGCCCCGACCGGGTGCTCTGCGACCGGCAGCGTCTCGTCGACGACCTCGAGGGGGATCCGGCGAGATTGGAGGCCTGGTCGAGTGTGTTCCAGGTCGATGACGTGCGCAATTACGTCCGGACCCTCACCCCCGTCCTGCTCCGCGCGGACACCCGCGTCACCAATCACGGCTTCGACGACGGCCACGCGACGGCATTCCAGTCGGTGCTCCAGGCCGGGACCATCGTGCTGATCGACGACCACGGCGTTCCCCGCGTCCGGTGCATGCGCGGCAGCCCGCTGCTGTCCCCGGTGGTGAACCAGGACGCGAAACTCGAGGGCGATCCGTGGCCGACTTTCCAGCAGGACCGGCTGTACGTCGTGCAGCCCTCCAACCTGGCGATGACCGAAGTGGCCGTGGTCGACCTGATGACCGGCGGATTGTCGTCGGTGCCGATAGGCTCCGGTCCGCAGCAGCCCGCGGAGCGCCCGAATCCGGTAGCCCCCGTGGAAGCCCAGGCGCCGGTGGTCGATTCGCCGCCCGCCGTGGTGCAGCAGGCCGCTCCCCGGCCCGCGCCTGTCCCCTCCCCGGAACCCGCGCCTCCGCCACCGCCGCCGCCACCACCTCCCCCGCCGCCGGCACCCGTCGCCGTGCCGCCGCCCGCACCCGAGCCGCCGGTGTACAACCCGCCGCCGGCTCCCGCGCCGGTGCCCGCTCCGCCGCAACAGATTCAGGTGCAGATACCGGGTCTGCCGCCGATCGTCATCCCGATTCCGAACTGACGAGCTCGCCTACAGGGTGACGAGCGCGGCGTTGATCACGATCGCCTGGGTGAAGAGCGTCCAGTCGTTGATGATGTGCGCGCCGGTCGACACCCACAGATTCTTGGTGCGGATGTACGCGAGCGTGAGCACCAGCCGGGCCCCGCCGATCACGATGAACGCCTGAGCGAAGTTCCAGTCGTAGGTTTGCAGATGCGCGGCGCCGAACCAGACCGCGCTGAGCAGCCAGGCGAGGACGATCGCCGTCTTGCGGGACAGCTTCGCCTTGGCGTACAGGAAATACAGCAACGCGAGGAACGGGACGATGGTGAAGACTTCCTCGCCCACCAACTGGATCCCGGTTCCCACGTAGAACGCGGCCGTGTCGAGCACGCCACCCTTGCCTGCATCCTCGACGGCTTCGTTGGACGCCACCCCGAACAGGGCCTGCACGATCAGCGCCAGCGCGGACGTGACCACGAGGTTGAGTACCGCGAAGCCGATCATCGTGAGAACGTCCCGGCCGTGCACCTTCCGGAACAGTGCGGTCCAGTGCTCCCGCGTCACCATCGCCAGCACGACGAGTGGGATGCCGACGAACAGAATCCGCGGAATCAGCGCCACGAGATTGCCGGGTTGCGGGATGAGGACCAGGGCCGCGAATCCGACAACGACGGACACCCACATCAGGATCCACTGCCGCGTCGACAGCGCTGTGGGCGTCCCGTTGTAGAACGGGAAGTCGGTGTCGTCGCGGCGTTCGATCAGGGGTCCGAACCGGTCGCCGGGCGACGCCGGTTCGTAGACGGGGACGGAACTGGATCCGGAAGCACCACTCATCATTCGCCCCTCTGCGGTGGGTGGACGCGAGAGGCAATTTTCGCAGCAACCGCCTGCCGGTGCCACCCGGCGCGCCCGCACCGACCCGCAACGGACGGTGAACGGACGGAAACTTATCTATACCTGTGGTGAACTCGAACCACTTGTATTGACAAGTTGAGCGTCCGGGGGCCAAGGTGGAATTCATGACACATCAACGACGCTACGACGTGGTGGTTGTCGGCGCCGGAATCCTCGGTCTCGCGCACGCCTACCACGCGCTCGACCGCGGCCTGTCGGTAGCGGTGATCGATCATGCCGACCGCGTCGCCGGCGCATCCGTCCAGAACTTCGGCCACGTCTGCATCACCGCCCAGTCGGGTGTCGCCCGCGACTACGCGCTGGCCGGCCGGGACCACTGGCTCGACCTGTCGCGCAAGGCGGGGTTCTGGATCTCCGAGTCCGGAACATATTGTGTGGCACGGCACGACGACGAAATGGCCGTCATGACCGAGTTCGCGGACAGGCGCGGACCTGCCGAGGTGGAACTGCTGCCGCGCGAGCGGATCCTCGCCGCGCTCCCCGTCTCCGGCGATCGCGTCGTCGGAGGCATGTATCTGGCCGGCGACCTCCAGGTCGACCCGCGGGAGGCGGCCCCCGCCATCGCGCGGTGGCTCGACGCGTCCGGCGTCGACTTCTTCTGGCGCACCGCCGCAGCCGGATTCGGCACCGGAGTGGTCCACACCTCGCGGGGCGATCTGCATGCGGAGACGGTGTTCGTCACCGTCAACCACGACATCGACCGCCTGTTCCCGGAGCAGGCCGAGCGCCGGGGGCTCCTGCGGTGCCGGCTCCACATGCTGCGCGCGAGGATGCCGTTGCCCGCACCGTTGCCCGGGCCGCTGTTCACCGGCTGGTCGCTCGTGCGGTACAGCGGTTTCGCGGAACTGCCCACGACGGCGGCACTCGCGGCGCGGTTGCGCGCGGAGCACCCCGACTACGCCGACCTCGACCTCCACCAGATGTACACCCCACAGCCCGACGGATCGATCCTGCTGGGAGACACCCACATCCGTGATATTTCGGCGGAGCCGTTCCAGGCGGAGCAGGGGTTCGAGGTGCTGATCCGCGAGGCCGCCGCCCTGTTCGGCGTCCCGGACGTCACCGTCACCGCGCGCTGGCAGGGCGTGTACAGCTCGGCCCCTGACTCGGAGTTCCTGATCGAGGAGCCCCTCGACGGGGTGCACATCGTCACCGTCACCACCGGTATCGGCATGACGACCGGCATGGGTCTGGCGAAGGACCGGATCGACCACGTCTTCGGCCGCGAAGTCGCATCAGAGCACTGAACAAGTTATCCCACAAGCACATTCACCGAGATTCGAGAGGACCACGACAATGGGAACACATCACCGGGACATCAGCCTCGTCGTCTTCGACATGGCAGGCACCACCGTGGAGGACAGCGGGCTGGTGCAGCAGTCCTTCCTCGCCGCGGACGCGCATGCCGGGCTGTCGAAGACGGACGACGATCGGCGGCGGATGCTCGAGTACGTCTCCGACACCATGGGCCAGTCCAAGATCGTCGTCTTCCGCCACCTCAGCGGCGGAAACGAGGAACAGGCGCAGGCGGCGAACAAGGAATTCGAACGCTGCTACGCGCAACTCGTCGACGACGGCCGGTGCAGCGCCGTTCCCGGAGCCGAGGAACTCCTCGGCTCCCTGCGGGAGCAGGGCATCAAGACGGCGCTCACCACCGGGTTCGCCCACGAGACGCAGATGTCGATCATCCGCGCGCTCGGCTGGGAGGACGTCGCCGACGTCGTGCTCTGTCCCGGTGACGGCGTCCGCGGCCGCCCCTTTCCCGACATGCCGCTGACCGCGCTGATGCGCGCCGGCGCCCCGTCCGTGCAGTCCATGGTGGTGCTCGGCGACACCACGTCGGACATCACCACCGGCCTGCGCGCCGGAGCCCGCGCCTCCGTCGGTGTGCTCACCGGCGCCCACGACGCCACCCAGCTGTCCGAGGCCGGGGCCACCCACGTCCTCGACAGCGTCGCGGACCTGCCCGGTCTGCTCGACCGGCTGCGCAGCGCCTGATCCGCCCCCGCCTCCGCGACGAACGGGACGCTCGTTGCGTCAGATCGAACGAGCGTCCCGTTCGTCGCACCGGAATCGCCTGCCGGCCGCCGACTAGAGGCCGTTGCTGTCGCCCGGCGGGACCCGCGGGTCGACGGTCCGGGCGTTCACGATGCTGAAGGCGACGAGGTCGGGCCGGTACCGGTCGTCGGCGTACTCGAAGATGTCGCCGTGCTGATCCCGCGACGTCCGGCGTTCCCGCAGCAAGGGGCTGCCGGGGGCGATGCCGAGATGTTCGGCCTCGGCCTCGGCGGCGGCGACGGCGTCGAGTACGTGCTCCATCGATTCGAACCGGACGCCGCGGGAGGTGAGGTAGTCGGTGATCGACCCGGAGTCGATGTCGAACTCGAACAGCAGGGAGCCGACGCGGTCGGTGAACGTGCTCCGCTCGAGCATCGTCGGTTCGCCGTCGAGCAGTCGGACGCGGAGAACCTCGACGACGAAGTCGTCCGGGTCCGCTCCCAATGCGGCGGCGGCGGGTTCGGACACCCGGCGGCGGGAGATCTCGAGCGTGCGGCTCCCCGCGGTGCGGCCAGTGCGCCGCGCCCACTGGGTGAACGGGGTGAACGTGTCCAGCGTCTGTGTGATGTCGTGGCTGCGGACCACGGCCGGCTTGCCCTGGGACAGCTGGATGAGCCCCTCGTTCTTCAACGTCGCGAGGGCCTGGCGCACCGGGCCGCGCGACACCTCGAATTCTGCGCACAGCATGCTCTCACTCGGCAGAGACTCTCCCACCGCGTACTGCCGCTGCATGATGCGCTGCCGGAGCTGGACCGCGACGAACTCATGGCGGGAGCGTGCCTCCACCATTGCGCATCACTCCACTTCCCCGGTCGGTCGACGGTTACCACTGCGAATCAAGTGCATTCTAGTGGCGTCGCCGTTACGGTACACTGCGAGAACGCGTTCCAGCCGGTGGAGGGATTCGGAGCATGGCGACGTCGACGGAGCGATCGATCACGGTCGACGGATTCCGTTGGCAAATCAGCGAGCTGGGTGACGGTCCGCCCGTGATCCTGTGCCACGGGTTCCCGGGCCTCGGCTACAGCTTTCGGCACCAGATGCTGGCCCTCGCGGCGTCCGGGTACCGCGCGATCGCCCCGGACATGCCCGGCTACGGCGGCACCGACGTGCCCCGCGACATCGACGACTACACCAACGAGCGGGTGTCGGACGCACTGATCGGTCTGCTCGACGCCCTCGGACTCGACCGTGCCGTGTTCGTCGGCCACGACTTCGGCGCTCCGGTGGCCTGGACCGTCGCGCTGCGTCACCGCGAACGCGTGTCCGGGCTGGTGCTGCTGTCCGTTCCCTACATGCCCGATCGTTTCCCACTGCGCCCGTCGGAACTCTATGCGTCGCTGGCGCGCAAGCACTTCCTGCACATCCACTACTTCCAGGAACCGGGTGTCGCCGACCGCGAACTCGACGGCGACCCCCGTGGCTTCCTGCAGCGAGTGTTCTACGCATTGTCGGGCGACTACCGCTACCTGGACATCTGGCAGCACCCGTCGGAAGGCAACGGGTACCTGGACGTGCTGCCCGACGCCCCACCCCTGCCGTGGTCGTGGCTGACGGAGGACGAGTTCGCGCACTACGTGGAGGTCTTCACCCGGACGGGATTTACCGGCGGCCTGAACTGGTACCGGGCTTACGACGCCAACTGGGAACGCGCCGCGAGAGTCGGGGTGGCCCAGATCGAGGTGCCGACGTTGTTCGTGGCCGGTGCGAACGATCCCGTCGTCGCGATGAGCGGTGCGCAGGCACTCGACCGGATGCGCGACACCGTCCCCGACCTGCGCGGCGTGCACCTCCTCGACGGCGCCGGCCACTTCGTCCAGCTGGAACGGGCCGAAGAGGTGAACGAGCTGCTGCTCAATTTCGCCGCAGGCTGAACAGGCGCCGCCGCGTCGGTGCGGGCAGTTCGCCGATCGATTCGAGGTGCGCGGTGAACGCCGCGGCGTCGGCGCGCGTGCTCACCTTCGGCCTGCCCTCCGCCCAGGCGGTGAACAGCACGACGAATCGTTCGCCGCATGCTGCGCGGACGTGCGGAATGCACTCACCCACCTCGCCGGACCGCTTGCGCAGCAATGCCTTCGATGCGATGCCGAGTGCGTCGCGGTCGAATCCCTCGGGCGGTTCCCCCGACGCAACGAGAGCCCGCACCAGCGCCGCCTGCCGATCGGCCAGCCCTGTCACGACAGGCTCCATTCGGCGCCCCGGGTGATCCGCTCGAAACCGGCCGCGTCCGCTATCGCATCCAGTTCGCCGAACAACTCCGAGGCGGGCGGATAGTTCCCGTCGCGCTCGAGCATCATCGCGGGGGCGCCCCCGGATGCCCACTCCCGGACCAGGTCCAGCACCTCGACGGGCACCGGGTCGGTGTGGGTGTCGTGGTACGCGCCGTCCCGTTCGGATCCGCCTGCGACGTGGCAGTACGCCACGCGTTCGAGGGGGAGCCGCCGGAGTTCCTCGGCGGCGTCGCGGCCGCGGTTGCGGGCGTTCGCGTAGACGTTCGCGACGTCCAGCAGCAGGTGGACCCCGGTGCGTTCGACCAGTTCGGCAAGGAACTCACCCTCGGAGTACTCGTCGTCCGGCCAGTCGAACAGGGCCGCGATGTTCTCCACCGCCAGGGGCACCGGCACACACTCCTGCGTGCGCCGGACGTTGCGCACCAACACGTCCAGCGCCTCCGCCGAGCGCGGTACCGGCAGTAGATGCCCGGCCTCGAGACCGCCCGCCCGCACGAACGCGACGTGCTCGCTGACGAGCGGTGCCCCGAGCGCGTCGGCGCACCGCGCGAGGTGCTCGATCCGGTGCTGCTCGACGGGCTCGGCGCCACCCAGCGACAGTGAAATGCCGTGCGGGACGACGGGAACCCCCAGCGACCGCAGCTCGTCCGGAACGTCGACCCCGCGTCGGCGTGCCGGCAGCGATTCGGCGATCACCTCGCAGAACCGCAGGCCGTCCAGTCGGTCGATGATCCCGCAGATCTCCGGCCGCCAGCCGATGCCGAGGCCCGGCTCGATCAGGACGGTCATCCCCCGCACCCGCCTCCGCCGCCGCAGCCACCGCCACCGCCGCAGGAGGAGGAGCTGTCCCCGCCGCCACTGTCGCCGCCGCCGCTGCTGCTGTCGGAGATGCCGGCCGCGCTCGCGAACCCCGGCGAGAACAGGGCGACGGAACCCATCCCGAACAGTGCCGTCGACAACGCGATCGGCGTCGGACCGTATGCGGTCAGGGACGGGCGCATCCGCGGCGACAGGTACGAGTGTTCGCGGCGCAGTCGTTGCAATTCCGCCGTCCCCTGGCGCGTCCTGCGGCCGGTCCGTCGAACCAGCTCACGTGAGGCCGAGAGCAGCACCACCGCGACCAGCAGGAATCCGATCGGCTTGCCCGCGGCGAACCCGGCGACGAGGCGTGCGACGCCGATGGCCACGACGACGAGGATCGGGATGGTCGCCCGGCGGTTCCACGCCTTCTGCTCGGCTCCGGTGAGCAGTCCCTGCGCGACGAGGATGGTCCGCAACTCGTCGAGTGGGGCCCGCAACCGGCCTGGGAGCCGAAGGTTGCCGAGGGCGCCGCGCCCGGAGGCGAGTTCGTCGTAGACGGCGCGCGTGAACCACCCGAGGGCGTTGTCGGGGACTCCCCACGCCCGCAGGATCGTGCCGTCGTCGGAGATGATGCCGGCTCCCCGCAACAGCGTCAGGGATGCGGCGACGGCGCGATCGTCGCTGGTCAGCATGCCGGTCTGCACCGGGTCGAGGCGAACACCGGCGGTCGGCGCGGGAGGGTTGCCGTGGGAACGGAGAAACAGAGCCAGCCCGACCGAGAGCACGGCGGCGGCGATGTAGATCACCAGGAAGGTCTCACTCGGTATCCCCCACGTAGCGGATTCGTTGTACATCACACACCACCTTTCAACCACGTTGTCCGACAGTCGATCTCAGTATCAGTACGATTGTCCCAGATGCACCCGCCGGAAGCCGATCGTCACCGTTCCGTTATCGGGATCCTGGGACTTCGCCGTGGTCGAGTTGTGGGAGCATCGTCTGCATGACGTCACCGGGGCCCGCACTGTCGTATGTCGAACTGCTCGATGCTGTTGCCGAATCACACCGGACGGTGGAGGCCGCGCTGGCGGGGTTGACCGACGATCAGGCGCGGGGGCCGTCGCTGCTGCCGGGGTGGAGCCGGGGGCATGTCGTCACGCACCTCGCGAGGAACGCCGATGCGCTCCACCGATTCGCCGTCGGGGTGCTCACCGGCGAGGCCGCGCCCGAGATGTACCCGGGCGGTCCGGCCGCACGGGCCGCGGCGATCGAGGAGGGGGCCGGGCGTCCGGCGGAACTACTGGTGGCCGATTTCCGCTTCGCGGGCCGGCGGGTGATCGAGTCGCTGCGCGGGATCACCGAAGATCTGTACGAGACGCCGGTGAACTGGCGTCAGCGGGTGCCGGCGCGTCAGGTGCCGGTGCTGCGATGGCGTGAACTCGAGATCCACCACGTGGACCTCGGCCTCGACTACACGGCGGCCGACTGGCCGGAACTTTTCGTGGAGCACACCTTGGAATCGGAGCTACCCGCGCTGGCCGTCCGATACCCGGAGGTCCGGGCGCCGGAACTTCCGCGCACCGAACTGCTGGCCTGGGTCGTCGGACGCCCCACGCGGGAGGGCCTGCCGCCCGTCCCCGCGTGGCCGTTCTGACCGTCAGGCGTATTCGACGCTCTCGAACGTGTCGACGTCGTCGAGCGCGTCCCAGATGATCGCGTAGCGCTTGTGGGTCATCTCGTCGGCATCGACGAGGAGCGCGTCGAACAGGGACTTCGGGTTCTCCTGCCACTGCTGAACCAGGGCCGCGACCGCCTGCGGCGTGAACAGACCGGACCGCGCTGCCGCCTCGATCCACTCGTCGAAGTCGCCGCCGTGAATCCGCTCGACCGCGTCGCGATCGACCTCGCCGTCACCGAGATCGAGAGTGAACATCGTCGCGAAGACGTCGCCGTCGACCGCGACGACGGTGTCGCTGTGCATACGCTGTTCGGTGTTCATCGTGGGGATACCTCCTGGGAGTCAGCTCGCTGGAGCCGACTCGCGTTTGCGATCTCTGCTGATGAGAAGAACTGTAGGGCGACTGATTGTGAGCAGCTTAAAGCCTTTCTGCGAGATCAATCTGTGATGTATCTCACGCAGGTTTCTCCGCTGTCAGCGCACCCTCAGCACGACTTCTGTAGGGTGCGCGTCACGCGGCGTCTCCACCGCAGTACGCACGGCTTTTGCGACGGTCGACGGCTGCAGGTACTTCTCCGGCCGGTACTCGTCGCCCTCGCCGGCCACGATGGCACGCTGCATATCGGTGTCGATCCGACCGGGGTGAACAGATGTGACGCGCAGTAACGGCTCCTCGAGCCGCAGCGCGTCCCCGAACGCCCGGAGCGCGAATTTGCTCGCCGCATACGACGCCCAGCCGGCGTTCGCGCGGATGCCGGCACCCGAGTTGATGAGCACCACGTGGCCGCCTGCGGCGCGCAGAGCGGGCAGCAGCAGTCGCGTCAGTTCGGCCACCGCGATCACGTTCGCCTCGAGCGTGTGCCGCCACTGTTCGACGGTCGACTCCGCGACGGTCGCGAGGTCGGCGACGCCGGCGTTGTGGACGAGGACGTCGAGCCGGTCGATCGGTGCGCACGCCGCCGCCACCGCGTCGTAATCGGTCAGCTCGGCCGGCCAGGGTTTCGCGCCCGGCAGCTCGGCGAGGATGCCGGTCAGCGACCCGGCCGACCGGGCGCCGAGCAGGAGGTCGTGGGTCGGTGCGAGTTCGCGGGCGATGGCGGCTCCGAGGCCTCGGCTGGCGCCGGTGATCAGGGCTGTGGGCATGCGGAAGAGGCTATCGCCCTGTGAGTACTTGTTAACCGCCGGCGGTTAACAAGTACTCACAGGGCGGACCAGTGATGCCACCTCAGGTCGCGGATCGCGATCACCGGCCCGTCCGGGCGGCGGTCGACGTATTGCGGATACTTCGCGGCGAGGACGTCGAGCGCGGCGGCGCCCTCGTCGGAGTCCGGGTCGAGGATCCGGGCCCGGCCGTCGACCCGCACCCACCACAGGTGGTCCCAGTTCTCGTCGTAGTGATCCACCAGCAGGGTGACGGCGGGGTTGCCGGAGATGTTCTTCAGGCGCCGCAAGGCCGTGGTGCGTTTGGGTTTGTGATCGACGCAGGAATAGATGGCGTCGGAGTCGAGCGCGAAGACGAGCGGGACGAGGTGCGGCACCCCGTCCGCCCCGACCGTGGCGAGCCGGGCGACGCGGGCGGCCGCGAATCGTGCGACGGCGTCCATCACGGTTCCATCAGGTAGTCGCCGCTCACCGGTTCGGGGAGCGCGGGGATGCCCAGCGGGCGCTTGAAGTACGCCCACGGGAACCACAGCGTCCCGACCTTCTGCCAGCCGTCGGCCTCGAGTTTCTCGCGGCTCGCGAGCGCCGACGCCCGGGTGTGCTCCCACTGTTCGTCGGACTTGCGGACGGTGTGGAACAGGGTGCCGAATCCGACGGAGTGCCAGCCGTACGAGCCGGCGCGGTTGAGGATGCGCATCTCGTTGAACGCGGTCAGTGGGGTGAGCCGGCGGGTGCGGCCGTCCGGGTCCGGGTCGGGGGCGTCGCCGATCCGTTTGCCGAAGCGTTGTTGCGCCGCCTGCCGCGACATGCCGAGGGCGGCGCCGACCGTGTCCCAGCTGTGGCCGGCGGAGCGTGCGGCGGAGATCGCGGAGACCAGCAGTTCGTCGACCGAGTCCCGCGCCTGCGACGTGAGCCGGACGAGGGCCAGGTAGGCGGCGGGGTCGTGATCGAGCCCCGGGTCGATCCGGGGGTCCGCCTTGGCGATCGCGTCCGACAGCAGCTGGGTGAGCGCGGCATCCGACATCTGTCAAGTATTGGTTGACAGGATGTGCTCTGTCAACAAAAAGTTGACTAGCTGGTGACGAGGGTGATGCCGAGGGCGAGCATCAGCGCGGCGATCCCGGCGTCGAGCACGCGCCACGCGTTCGGGCGGGCGAACACGCGATGCAGGAACTGGGCGCCGTAGCCGAGTGCGAGGAACCAGGTGACACTCGCGGTGGCGGCGCCGAGACCGAACAGCCACCGCCCCGAATCGCCCTGGTTGTTGGCCACCGAGCCGAGCATCAGCACCGTGTCGAGGTAGACGTGCGGGTTGAGCCACGTGAGCGCGAGGCAGGTGAGGATCGACGTCGCGAGGGTCGCCGATCCGACTTCCATCGTGGCGTCCAGCGTTCCGGGGCGCAGAGCGCGACGGGCGGCGAGCACGGCATAGGAGACGAGGAATGCCGCTCCCGCCCAGCGGATCACGGTGACGGCGGCGGGAGCGTGGGCGAGTACGGCCCCGATTCCGCTGATCCCGACGGCGATGAGTGCGACGTCGGACACCGCGCACAGCACGACCACCGGCAGGACGTGCCTGCGGACGATCCCCTGTCGCAGGACGAACGCATTCTGCGCGCCGATCGCGACGATCAGCGACAGGCCGGTGCCGAAGCCGGCCGCCGCCGTGAGCAGGGCAGGGGTGAGGTGCATGGGAACCACGCTACGAACCCCACCGTCATCAATCCAGCTAATTATCCTTCATTGCCATTAGCATCGCTTCATATGGATCTGGACCTGTCCGCTCTCCGCACCTTCGCCGCCGTGATCGACGAAGGCACCTTCGACGCCGCGGCCCGGGTACTGCACATCACGCCGTCCGCGGTGAGCCAGCGGATCAAGGCGCTCGAGCAGCAGGTGGGACGCGTCCTGGTGCAGCGGGCCAAGCCGGTCCGGGCCACCGACTCCGGGCACGTCGTGCTCACGCTCGCCCGCCAGATGGCGCACCTCGAGCGTGAGGCCATGTCTTCGCTCAATCCCGAACAGGCGGCGACGAGCACGCTGCCGCTCGTCGTCAACGCGGATTCGCTGTCCACGTGGATGATTCCGGCTCTCGCCCGGCTGGCGCCGGAGTACCGGGCGCTGTTCCACCTGCACCGGGAGGACGAATTCCACTCGACCACCCTGCTGCGGGAGGGCACGGTGATGGCCGCCGTGACGTCCGTTCCGGAGGCGGTGCAGGGCTGCACCGTCGAGAAGCTGGGGTCGATGCGGTACCGCGCGCTGTGCAGCCGCGACTACGCCGAACGCTGGCTTCCCGACGGCCCGACCGCGGACGCCCTCGCGGTGGCACCGATGCTCGACTTCGATCGCAAGGACGAACTGCAGGCCCGGTTCCTGCGCGGATTCACCCGGCGCCGGTTGCAGCCGCCGCGACATTTCGTGCCCGGGTCCTCGGCGTTCTCCGACGCCGTCCGCTACGGACTGGGCTGGGGACTGCTGCCGGAATTGCACACCGGCGACGACCACCGGCTCGTGGAACTCGACCCGTCCCGTCCGATCGACGTTCCGCTGTACTGGCAGCGGTGGAAGCTGGATTCGCCCATTCTCGCGGCGCTCACGACCGCGGTCCGGGACGGGGCGCGCGAAGCGTTGCGGTGACGTCCGGGTGGGCGCAACACTGGAGTCATGGACGCCGACAGCCCGATGGACCCGGTGCAGGCCCTGCGAGAGACAGCGTTCTGGCTCGAACGGTCGCGGGCGGAGACGCACCGCGTGAAGGCGTACCGGCGGGCGGCCGACGTGGTCGCCGAACTGTCCGACGAGCAGCGGGACGTCCGCGGGCGTACCGACAGCTGGAAGGACCTGCCGGGCATCGGGCCGAAGACGGCGACGGTGATCCGGGAGGCGCTCGACGGGGTGCCCGTCTATCTGGCGGAACTGCGAGAGAATGCGGAGCCGATCGGCGGCGGCGCGTTGCGTCAGGCGCTCAAGGGCGATCTGCACACCCATTCGGACTGGTCCGACGGCGGCAGCCCGATCGACGAGATGATGCGCAGCGCGGCCCTCATCGGCCACGAATATTGCGCTCTGACAGACCATTCCCCACGGTTGACCGTCGCGAACGGGCTGTCGGCGGAGCGGCTGCGGTCTCAGCTGGAGGTGATCGCCGAGCTGAACGAGGAACTCGCGCCGTTCCGCATCCTCACCGGCATCGAGGTCGACATCCTCGAGGACGGTTCGCTCGATCAGGATCCGGACCTGCTCGACGAACTCGACATCGTCGTCGCCAGCGTGCACTCCAAGTTGCGGGCGGAGCGCGGGGCGATGACCCGGCGGATGGTCAGAGCCGTCGAGAATCCGCTGGTGGACGTGCTGGGTCACTGCACGGGCCGGCTCGTCGAGGGCGGGCGCGGGACCAGGCCGGAGTCGACGTTCGACGCCGAGCAGGTGTTCACGGCC
The DNA here is from genome assembly GCF_056402215.1 of Rhodococcus sp. P4_B6. Lineage (NCBI taxonomy): Bacteria > Bacillati > Actinomycetota > Actinomycetes > Mycobacteriales > Nocardiaceae > Rhodococcus > Rhodococcus sp. P4_B6. Next base: position 68,328 of record NZ_JBFUHV010000015.1, read on the forward strand.
TGCCGCGACCACGGCACCGCCGTCGAGATCAACAGCCGTCCCGAGCGCCGCGACCCCCCGAGCCGGCTCATCGATCTGGCCATGGACCTGGGGTGTCTGTTCTCCATCGACACCGACGCGCACGCCCCGGGTCAACTCGCCTGGCAGGGTTACGGATGCGAGCGCGCGATGCGGTGCGGGGTCGACGCCGACCGCGTCGTGAACACGTGGTCCGCCGACGACCTGCTGGAGTGGGCCAAGTGACGCCTGTGCGTGGCTAGCGAGTGCAGGGACTCGTCAACCACGCACGGGCCGAAGGCCCATCGTGAGCATCCCGCTCCCCGCCCCCGCGATTTCGCCTGCGGCGGGTGCTAATTCGGCTCGGGCGCGCTCCTGCAGATCGTGATCGCCGACGGCGGCCGCGGCGTGTTCGATCAGCGACCACAGCGCCTCGACGAGCAGATCGCGCGGCGGCTCGGGTGCCCGGCGCAGGGCGGCCGCCGCGTCGTCCGGGCGACCGTCCGCCAGCAGGAGGTGGGGCCGCGCCCACGGTTCGTACGGTCCCCACTCGGTGTCGGCGTCGAACGTCGCCGGCAGGCCCCGCGACACCCGCAGGCACAGCAGCGCCAGCGGGAGGATCCCGTGCTCGAGGCCGGGCATCCCGCTGCCGTCGAGGAGCTTCGCCGCCGCCCGGTAGCCGGCCTCGGCGTCCGCGTCGGACGCACCCGTCGCCGCCGCGCGCATCGCCCGGTACCACGTCGTGAACACGGCGACGAGCGGTCGCTCGTGCCGCTCGGCCAGGTCGTCCGCGGCGGCGGCGTGCTCGTCGGCGCCGGCGAAGTCGCCGAGCGCCCCGAGCGCCTGCAGCCGAACGAGATGCCCGAGTACCTCGAAGTTCACGAACCCGTGTCGCACCGACAGTGTGATCAGTTCCCGGCCGATCGCGTCCCGCTCGGGAGCGAGGCCCGAGCGGTGGAACGTGTGCATGAAGACGCCGTTCAGCGCGGATGCGAGCAGCGCCGGGTCGTCGAGTGCGCGGGCGATCGCCTCGGACTCCCGGGCGGCCCGCAACCCGCGGTCGCCCGGTGTCCCGCGGGACTCCAGGGCGATCGTGGCCAGCAACCGAGCACGGGCAGTGTCGTGGACGCCGGGCGACAGCCGCGCGAGGGTGCGTTCGGCCGCGGCGACGATCAGCGCCGCCTGCTCCGGGTCGTCGGATCGGGTCCAGATGCCGGGAACGTCGTAGGCCCCGATCACGCGGGCGGTCAGCTCTGGGTCACCCAGTCGTTCGGCGGCGACGATCGTCGCGAGCCGTTGCTCCCGGGCCGCCGCGAGACCGCTGCCGCCGGCCACGGCGAGGCTGCGCAGCAGCCCGACCGTCGATTCGAGTCGCGCCCGGGCACCGGACGCCACCGTGCGGTCGTAGGCGGCGGCCGCGCGCTCCCACATCCGGTCGGGGTCGAGTTCGAGGCGGTCGTCGCGGCGCAGGATGTCGGTTTCGAGGGACGTCAGCTGCGGGCTCGGGTCGATTCCGAGTTCTTCGGCGAGCAGCTCCCGCGCCCGGCGCAACACGGCCAGTGCCTCACCCTGGCGGCCGCAGCGGTAGAGGGCGAGGGCCAGCAGCCGCCACGCCCCTTCCCGCCAAGGGTGTTCGGCCACAAAGGCATCGAGGTCCGGTACGGCCTCGGCGGCGAGCCCGACGGCCAGCCGGGCCTCCGCCCGCCGCTCCACCGCGGACAGTCGCAACTCCTCGAGCCGCGTCCTGTCGGCGTGGGCCCACGACTCCCCGGCGAACTCCGCGTACGACGGGCCGCGCCACCACCCCAGCGCTTCCTCCAACAGCTCGAGTGCCCGCCCCGGTGCGGCGGTCGCGGCCTCGGCGACCGTGTGCTCGAACCGCCATGCGTCCACGGACTCCGGGCCGGCCCGGAGCGCGTACCCGGGACCGTCGGTGACGAGCAGCCTCGCGGCGGTACGGGCCGCGCGCTGCGGCTCGAGGGCACGCCGCAGCGCCGAGACGAACGTCCGGACCGCGCCCTTCGCTCCGGCGGGTGGGTCGACCCAGAGGTCGTCGACGATGACGCCGACCGGGACGACCCGTCCGCGGGCGACGATCAGGCGGGCGAGCACCGCCCGGTGACGTGGTCCCTTCAGCTCGACGGGGCCGCCCGTCTCGTCCCACGCGACCACCGGCCCGAGCACACCGAACGTAGGAGTCACTCCGCCACGGTATAGCGCTCATCGAATGCTCATCGACCGCCCCGAGACTGGACGAGAACCACCCCGAGCACGGAAGGCCACCACCTATGACCCCTGTCATCCCCGGATTCGACTACCAGCGCGTGACCGTCGCCGACGACGTGGACCTGCACGTCGCGGTCGGCGGTTCCGGCAGCCCGATCGTCCTGCTGCACGGCTTCCCGCAGACCCACCTCATGTGGCGGCACGTCGCCACCGACCTGGCCGCCGACCACACCGTCATCTGCCCGGACCTGCGCGGCTACGGCGCCAGCGGCAAACCTGCCGAGACGGACGGCACCGTCTATTCGAAGCGGACGATGGCCGCCGACGTCGTCGCGCTCGCGAAGGAACTGGGCCACGACCGGTTCGCGCTGGCCGGGCACGACCGCGGCGCGCTGGTCGCCATCCGCGCCGGACTCGACCACCCCGATGCGATCAGCCATCTCGCATCGCTCGACGTGCTGCCCACGTTGGACATGTGGGACATCCTGCACGGAGTAGACGCCGCGGTCGCGTTCCACCTCTACCTGATGGCGCAGCCACCCGGACTGCCGGAGCAGATGATCGGCGCGAGCGCCGACGCGTTCTTCGGCCACTTCCTCGACGCCTGGACCGCTGATCCCGACGCGATGCCCGCCGACGTGCGTGCCGAGTACCTCCGGGCGTCCCGTGACGCCGTGCCGTCCATCGTCGCCGACTACCGGGCGTCGGCGGGCATCGACGTCGAGCACGACCGGGCGGACCGGGCTGCCGGGAACCACCTGCGGATGCCCGTCACCGTCGTCCAGCAGGACTGGGGCAGCGTGCTCGGCTACGACGCCGCGGGCCTCTGGCGGGCCTGGGCACCCGACCTGGTGCACGACACCCTCGCCGCGGGTCACTTCATGGCGGAGGAAGCGCCCGGGGACATCGTCGACGCACTGCGTGCGCTTCTGAAGAGGTAGACGCCGAAACAGGTTGTACAGCAACATCATAGATGCAGTGAGCGTGGCGGCGTAGAATCGCCGGGGAGCCTGGTCGGTCGTCATGTCCGACACTTCGGCACGATCGGGAGGTATTCATGCGCACCGACGGTGATTCCTGGGACATTGTCAGCAGCGTGGGGCTCACGGCCCTGGGGGTGGCGACGTTCCGGGCGCTGGAAACCGGCCGTCCCGATGCCCTGATCCGCGACGACTACGCGCCGTGGTTCGTGGAGGCGGCGGGCGAACCGCATTTCACCGGGCTGCTGGCCGACCCGTCCTCGCTGGGAGACACACCGTTCTCCGGTTTCATGGGGTTCCGGACGCGGTTCTTCGACGAATTCTTCCTGACGGCCGCGGCGGACGGAGTGTCGCAGGCGGTGATCCTCGCAGCCGGGTTGGATGCGCGGGCGTATCGCCTCGACTGGCCGGCGGGCACGACGGTGTTCGAGGTCGATCAGCCGAAGGTGCTGGAGTTCAAGGGGGAAGTGCTGTCCGAGCACGGTGCGCGGCCGAAGGCCGATCGCCGCGCGGTGCCGGTCGATCTCCGGGACGATTGGCCGGCCGCCCTCGACGCCGCAGGCCTCGACCGCGGCAAGCCCACCGCGTGGTCGGCCGAGGGACTGCTGGCGTACCTGCCGGGCGCGGCACACGACGCGCTGTTCGAGCGGATCGACGAACTGTCGAGCCCGGGTAGCCACATCGCTGTGGACAACTTCGCGCCGGGCGCCGACGCGAAGCGTTTCGACGAGATCAGGAAGAAATACTTCGACAAGGACCCGTTCGGCGACCTCGACATCACCCAGTTGTTCTACGGCGACGAGCGCGCCGACCCGGAGCACTGGCTGACCGAGCACGGCTGGTCGGTGCGGAGTTATTCTCCGTTCGCGCTGGCCGAGTCGTACGGCAGGCCCGCGCCCGAACTCCCGGAGGAACTCGCGGACCTGGCCGACCGCGCGACCTACCTGACGGCAGTGAAGACCGGCGGCTGAGTCAGCCCCGCTCGGCGGCGAGTTCCTCGAACAGCGTCGGGTCGTGGGCGGAGAAGACCCGGACCCGCGGGGCCACCTGATTGTTCAGTTCCCGCAGCCGGCGGTGATTGTCGCGGATCTTCGAACGGTCCACCGCGATCAGCTCTTCCATCACCCGCAGTGCGCGACCGGTGGTTCCCGGCGGCACCTGCCCGGGGGCGGCGACGGTGCTGCGGTGGTAGAACGCGTCGCCCGCGTGCAGCAGCCAACCGCGGTCGCCGGTGTCGACGGCCACCGCCGCGTGACCGCGGGTGTGCCCGGGCATCGGGACGAGCACGATGCGGTCGCCGACCCCGTCGATCGGGTGGGCGCCGGAGAAACCGAGCACGGATTCGCCCGGCCCCGAATAGGTGTGCGTCCTCGGCCGCGGGGTGAGCTGGGCGGGGCGGTACCGCACCTTCTCCCGGAACGACGAACGTCCCTCCGACGCAGCCTCTTCCGCGGCGGTGGTGTGCAGGGTGGCATTCGGGAAGTCGGCGACCCCGCCGATATGGTCGAAGTCGAGGTGCGTCGCGACGATGTGGGTCACGTCCGAGGGATCCAGCCCCAGCTTGCCGAGTTGGCGGACCGCCGTCTCCGACTCGCGGAACCGGGCGCYGATCAGCTTCGCGTACTTGCCGACGCGACCGATGGGGTCGGCGACATCCGCCAGTCCGAAACCGGAGTCGACGAGCACGATGCCCGTGTCGGTTTCGCATGCCAGCACGTGGCACACCAACCGCCCGATGAGCGCCGAGGAGAACGAGCCGCAATTGAGGTGGTGTACCCGCATGGGCGTTCACGCTAGCCGAGTCGGCGTTCGCGGGCGCCCGATTACACCGCGACCGGGGACGACGCCTGCGCCCAGAACCGTTTCGGTATCCGCCCGGCGGTCCTGGCGCGACGTCCGGCCGTGACCGCCCCGGCCATCGCCGCCGCCATTAGCGGCGGGTCCGACGCCCGCGTCACCGCGGAGGCGAGGAGGACGGCGTCGCAGCCGAGTTCCATCGCCAGCGCCGCATCGCTCGCGGTGCCGATCCCGGCGTCGAGAATGACCGGGATGTCCGTGCGCGCGACGATCATCTCGATGTTGCGGGGATTGGAGATGCCGAGCCCGGTGCCGATCGGCGACCCGAGGGGCATCACGGCGGCGCACCCGGCATCGACCAGACGCTGCGCGAGCACCGGGTCGTCGTTGGTGTACGGCAGCACGACGAAGCCGTCGTCGACGAGTTGTTCTGCTGCCGACACGAGTTCGATCCCGTCGGGTAGGAGGGTGCGCTCGTCGGCGATCACCTCGAGCTTGATCCAGTTGGTGCCCAGTGCCTCCCGGGCCAGCTGTGCTGTCAGCACCGCCTCCGCGGCGCCGCGGCAGCCGGCGGTGTTCGGCAACAACGCGATGCCCAGCCGATCCAGCAGTTCGAGCAGACCGGTCCTCCCCACGGCATCCACCCGGCGCATCGCCACCGTGGTCAGTTCGGTGCCCGAGGCGATCAGCGCCTCTTCGAGAACGGCCAGGTTGGCCGCACCCCCGGTACCCATGACCAGCCGCGACGAGAAGTCCCGGCCCGCGATCGTGAGTGCGTCGGTGTGATTGCGCATAGGTACCTCTCCGATCGGGTTGAGTACCCGAACCCTACGGTCGAACCGTCCCCGACGTCAGAGCCACTTGTGTGCTGCGTCATAGGTCCAGATTGGACCCCTGCGCCGCCGTTCTTCTGGATCTTCTGGACCCGTACCAGATGCCGCAGAGTTGTCGGTCAGATGAGCTGAGTGGCACACGCAGCGACGTCACGATGGGAGCAGGCATGAACACGATGGTCGCCGGCAGGAACCGCACCGCGAGGTCGAGGGAGGAGCAGCGTTTGGCCGCGGAATTGGAGGATGCCCGGCGTCGCATCATCGAACTCATGGGGCAGCTCGCCGAAACAGTGCGCAGTCGTGACGCTTTGAGCGATCGGATGCAGGTGATGACGTGGAATGCCCGGTGGGGCCGCGAACCCGTTGGATTCGGCGGGCTCTGACCCCGGCGCTACAGCCACGTGGTCGGGCGGATCAGATTCGCGAGATCCACCAGCGTGTACCGGTGCCTGCGCTCGGGCGCCTTGCGGGCGAGGGCACGGAGCGCCGCCTCCGCCCCGGTGCGCAGACCGCGCTCGGTGAACGGCACACCGAGGATCCTCGTCGCCTCGGGGACACCGCCGGCATGCAACCAGTCCACGGCCACCCCGAGAACGAGCACGCGGGTCTGGAGCGCGCGTCGCTCGTCGTGGGCGAGCAGTTCGACGCGGCGGGCCGCCTCCTGCAGATCCCGTTCGCTCACCTCCGCGAGGGGCCGATCGTGGACGAGCATCAGCACACTCGTCAACCGCGCCTCGGCGTAGTGCCGGGACGTCGGCGGCACCTCGTCGAGCGCCTCCACCGCGTTGACCCGGTCGTCGCGGTGCTCGAGTTGCCGTGCCAGCCCGAACGCGGCACTGACCGCGCCGTGATCGGTGCGCCACACCGTGCGGTAGTACTTCTCGGCGGTCCCGCGCCACCGCCCGAGGTTCTCGGCGGCGCGGTATTCGCACCACATCTCGGACGTCGCCGCGAGCGCGAGTTTCGGGGCCTCCTCGCCCGGTAGCGCCGTCAGGACCGAATCGAAGCGGGTGAACGCCTCCTCGAAGTCGCCGCCCACCAGAGCGCACAGCCCGGTGTGCCAGTCGACGCGCCACGTGTCCTCGAGTTCGTGGTCGAGGGATTCGAGGATGGTGGTGGCATCACGCGGCTGCCCGAGGTCGAGGTGCGCGCGCACCTCGGCGAGCGGGATCTCGATGCTCGTGGACTCCACGCCCTCCTTCGCCGCCACCTCCTTCGCCCGGTGCAGCGAATCGAGGAGTTCCCGCGGTCTGCTGTGCACGACGGACAACAGCGGGGCGGCCGGATCGTCCGGGTCCACCAGCGGAATCGGCAGTGCCCGAACGATGCTCATCGCGCTGATGCGTTCGTCCCGGCGATGCCCGTCGACGTAGACGTCGGTGCGGCTGATCGTGAGGTCGGTCCCGAACGTCGTGCGCTGCGGGCTGAAACGGTGGGACAGTCCCGGCTGCGGGTTTCCGGTCCGCTGGGCCCGCACCTCTCGCAGAACACCCTGGAGCTGCGTCGACATCTCGTCGGCCGACGCGAAACGCTTGGCCGGGTCGGGGTGGATGGACCGGAGCAGCAGCCGCTGGTAGAACTCGTATTCCGCCAGCAGCGGCGACGCCTCCGGAGTCGGCAGGCCGTCGACGTAACAGCCCCCGGCGGTGGGCATGTCGAGGGTCAGGACGGCGAGCGTCCGCCCGACGGTGTAGATGTCCGAGGCGACGGTGGGCCCGGTGGTGGCGATCTCGGGGGCTTGGTAACCCTGTGTGCCGTAGATGTATCCGTGATCGCCGATCCTGGCGACCGCGCCCATGTCGATGAGCTTGAGCTGGTCGTAGTCGTCGCCGATCATGATGTTCTCGGGTTTGAGGTCGTTGTACACCAGCCCCATCGAGTGCAGGTATCCGAGCGCGGGCGTGACCTCGAGGAGGTAGCGGATGGCATGCTCCACCGGCAGCCTCGGTTTCGGGTCGTCGGGCGCCGCCTCCTCCTTCAGTTCGGTGAGCACGTCGCGCAGGGTCCGGCCCCGGACGTACTCCATGACGATGTAGCCGACGGGATTGCCGTCCATTCCGGGGTGTTCGACGAAGTTGTAGATCTTCACGATGCTCGGGTGCGTCACCTCGGCGAGGAACCGGCGCTCGGCGAGCGCCACTTCCTGGGCCTCGGGGTCGCCCGAATGCAGCAGGCCCTTGAGGACGACCCAGCGGTCGCTGACGTTGTGGTCGAGCGCGAGGTAGATCCAGCCGACGCCGCCGTGGGCGAGGCACCCGAGAACCTCGTACTGACCCGCCACCAACTCGCCCGCCTCCAGTTGGGGGGCGAACGAGAAAACGGTCCCGCAGTGCGTGCACACCCCCTCCGTGTCGCCCGGCCGGGCCGCGGTGGAGCGTCCGACCGGCCGCTTGCAGCGGTCGCAGTACCGTTTGTGCTCGGCGAGAACGGGATTGGTCAGGAGCATCGACAGGTCGGAGGTGTGCGCGGCGTCCGGCACCGTGCGGGACGAGGGGACTTCGTCCTCGTCGTCGTCCGCGAACGGATCGAACCGCACTCCGCGTGTGGATTCCGGTTCGTCCATCGGGGTTCGCCTGGTCTCGTCGCTCACGGTCGGTGACACCTCAGTCCCGGTAGGTGGCGGTCGGCGGTCCCGTGACGGGTCCGAGTACCGTCAGCCAGCTGTCGTAGAGCCTCATCCACGTTCCGTCTGCGCGCATCCGATCCAGCGTCCCGTTCACGAAGCGCACCAGATCCTCGTTGCCCTTGTTGACCCCGATACCGTACGGCTCCGACTGCAGCGGCGGGCCGACGATCTCCAGATTCGGATCCTGCTCGGCGAGCCCGGCCAGGATGGAGTCGTCGGTGCTCGCGGCGTCGGCCCGACGCTGCTGGAGCGTCACGAGGCAGTCGTCCCAGTCGGGCACCGTCACGATCGTGGCCTCGGGCTGCACCCGGCGAACGGTGTCCAGTGAGGTGGTGTCGGCGACGGTGCAGACGCGCTTGCCCGCCAGATCCTCCGGGCCGGAGATACCGGAGACCTTCGGCACCAGCAGTCGCTGGTACGCCTGGAAGTACACGGTGGAGAAGGCGACGCGCTCGGACCGTTCACACGTGATCGTCGTGCTCTTGACGACGAGATCCACGGCCTTCTTCTCGAGGGCGTCGAAACGGTCGCCGGACGTGAGCAGGCGGAACTCGACCCTGCCGGGGTCGCCGAACAGGTCCCGCGCCATTTCACCCGCGACGTCGACGTCGAATCCCATCAGCATGCCGGTCGTCGGGTCCCGGAAACTGAACAGGTTGGTGTTCTGGTCGATCCCGACGACGAGCCTGCCGCGCGCGGTGATCTCGGCCAGCGCGCTTCCCGGCGCCCGGACGTCCGGCGCGGTGACCGGGCGGAGGCTCGCCAGCGCGCCGCAGGAGTCGGGTGCGGGTGGTTCCGCGGGCACGTCGCCGGTCGGCGGATGGATCTGAAGCCCGTTCGTCAACGGCTGTTCGGAGTAATCACCGCTGGCGATGGGAGTGAGGGGTTGCGGGGCGGCGCATCCGGCCGCGAGAACGGTGGCCGCGGCGGCCGAAAGGATGAGGGCGCGCGGGCACGTCCGCCGTCTCGGTCGCCTCACCCGCGTCATCAGTGGTACTCGTTCAGTCTGGGCCAGATCCCCCCACCGACGGCGAACCCGCAGAGCACGCCGATCACCATGCTACCCACCGCGAGCAGCGACAACGAGCGAAAGGACTCGGTCATTCCGTCGACTTCCTCGCCGCGGAAGCTGTCGATACCGTGCTGCAGCGCCTCGTCGAGGGCCGCGAACGTCGCGGGAGACGCGGAGTCCGCGGGGCCGATCGCGACGGCCGTCGCCCCCGGGTAGTCCCCCACCTCCAGCCTCTGCTCCAGCATGTCGTGCGCGTGCCGCCAGTCGCCGAGTGCCGTCACCGCCTCGTCGATCGGCTGCGTGGCGCCCGGTTCGTGAGAACCGCCCTGCAGGCCCGCGAGCACGTCGGCCAGCGCGGCGGAGCGGTGGGCGTAGTCGATCTCGGACTGTTCGTCGGAGCCACGCTGCAGCAGCGCGAGGGTCTCGTCCGCCCGGGCCTGCTGAGCGAGGATCCTCGCCTGGGTGATCGTCGCGAGTGGTTGCGCCCCTTCGGTTCTCGCCCGATCAGTGGCCGCGGTGGAGACCAGGGTGGCGCCGGCCAGCCAGACCAGGAGGGTGGCGGCGAGCAGGGACGCGACGACGAGGCCGGGGTTGATGCGGCGTTTGCTCTTGCGCGCCAGGTACACCTGCGCGAGGAGGAGCGCGACGAGCAGAGCGACGGTGGCGGCGAACGCGACTCTGGGGAGCCGCCCGGTGAGGACCTGGGTGTCGGCGACGGCTCTCGACTGCTCCGAGTACAGACGTTCGGCGGCGGGCAGGATCGTGTCCTGCATCATCGAGGACGCGTCGCTGAGATAGGCGACGCCGACCGGGTTGCCCGATCGGTTGTTGGCGCGGGCCGTCGCGACCAGGGTGGTGTACGCGGCGAGGTTCCGGGACACCTCGGACAACTGGGCGAGGGCGGCGGCGTCGGTCGAGTCGACCCCGTTCGACGCGGTGACCAGCGCATTCGACGCGTCCCCGATCGCCTGGTTGTACCGATTGCGGACGGCGATCGGCTCGACGCCGCCCGAGATGAACGACGTGGCTGCCGCGGCGTCGGCGATGGACAGCGAACTGTAGAGCCGTTCGGCCGCGTAGGTGAGGGGTTCGGTGTGCGTCCGCAGGGTCTCGATGCGTTGTTGCCGGGCGCCGATCGCCGCCGACGTGACCGCCCCGGTCGCCAGCGCCGCGGTGACGAGCACGATTCCCAGCACGGACAGCCGTCCCGGGGTCGAGACGAGGAATTCCCGCCACGGCCGGCGCCGGGAGTCGGGCTCGACGAGCAGCGACTCGTCGAGCGAGTGTTCTTCGGTGACGACGTCGTCTCCGCGGTGGAACACGGTGTCCTCCTCCGCCGAGGTCTTCTGCAAGTGTGCCCCGATTCGCGGCGGGTCGTGCCGGAAAAAGCCGATGTGGCATCGGGGGCACAAAAGAGGGGCAGGGACCGCCGGTGCGGTCCCTGCCCCTCTTCGACAAGGTGTGTGTCAGTGTTGTTCGTGCGTCACGACGCCGACGAGTTGTTCCGCTTCGGCACCCGTGGCGGCGGGTTCGGCGGCCGGTTCCGCGGGCGGGGTGACGGTGTCGAGGCGTTCGGCGCTGGTGCGGCTGCGCCGGCGGAACTCGTAGCCGATCAGGATGAAGGCCAGAGTCACCACACTCAGCCAGAACTGCGAACGGGTGGTGGGGAGCACGGCCATGGCCGCGATCACCGTCCCCATCAGCGCGATGGTCGCGTAGCTGAGCCAGGGGAACAGCCACATCTTCAGGGTGAGGGCCCCGGGATCCTGCGCCTCCAGCTTCCGGCGGAGCGCGACCTGGGAGATCGCGATCATGAGGTAGACGAAGAGCGCCACGGCGCCGTACGAGTTGACCAGGAACGAGAACACGAGATCCGGGGATACGAACGCGGCGATCACCGAGGCGTATCCGATCACCGTCCCGGCGAGGATGGCGCGCCGGGGCACTCCGCCACCCGACAGGCGGGTGAACATGTGCGGGGCGTCGCCGTTGCGGGTGAGGGCGAAGAGCATCCGCGAGGACGTGTACAGGGCGGAGTTCAGGCAGGACAGCACCGCGGTGAGGATGACGACGTTCATGATCGTGGCCACCCCGGGAATGTGGAGGGCGGACAGGGCCGCCGCGTAGGGGCTGACTCCGACGGCTTCGGCGCTCCACGGCACCACGGCGACGACCACGAAGATGGATCCGACGTAGAAAGTGATGATCCGGACCACGATGGAGCGCATCGCCCGGGCGACGGCCTTCTTGGGTTCCGCGGACTCGGCGGCCGCGATGGTCACGATCTCGGCGCCGGTGAAGAAGGCGACGCAGGGAACGACCGCGGCGAGTACCGCGCCCCAGCCGAGCGGAGCGAATCCGCCGTGATCGACGAGGTTCGCCACCCCGGGGGTCGAGTCCGGCCACAGTCCGGTGATCCACAGGGCACCCAGACCGAGGAAGAGGACGATCGCGATCACCTTGATCGACGAGAACCAGTACTCGAACTCGCCGAACGACCGGGCCGATACCAGATTGGTGCAGGTCAGGATGACGAGAAGGCCGAGGCTGAGGATCCACAGCGGCGCGGACGGCAGGTAGAGCTGGAGTATTCGGCCACCGGCGATGGCTTCGACGGCGACGACGATGACGAAGAAGTACCAGTACATCCAGCCGACGGAGAATCCGGCGCGATTGCCGAGCGCTTCCCTGGCGTACACGTAGAACGATCCGACCACCGGCTTGGCCACGGCCATCTCCGCCAGCATCCGCATGATCAGGAGCGTGATGACCCCCGCGATGAGAAACGACACGATCGCCGCCGGGCCCGCGCTCTCGATGACGACACCGCTGCCGACGAACAATCCGGCACCGATCACGCCGCCCAGGGCGATGAGATTCATGTGCCGCTTCTTCAGACCCTTCCCGAGACCGGAGTCCTGGGATTGGGCCGGGGGTGGTGTTGCAGTCACGTTTTCCTCCACTGTGCGCTGACCGGAAACGTCAGGTCGCCATCGCGATCCGGGTCGGATCACCGGCGGTTGGAACGGAGAACAGTGCCGGCGGAGAAAGAGGAGACGATCCACCGCGAACTGAACTGTTGATGTGATGCACAACACTGTATGGAGGGTGCGGTGGGGAGCACAGTGCCAGTTCCGGTGCGCCTCTGAGGTCCAGATTGTGAGGTTTGACGGTTGCTGCCGTTACCCCAGTTCGTAGACGCGGCCGGTGTGGATCCCGGCCACCGATTTGACGAACGCGCGTGCGACGTCGGCGGCGGGAACGGGCGCGAATCCGGGGAAGAAGTCGCCGTAGACGTCGAGTGCTTCGGTGACGACGCTCGGGCTGACCGCGTTGATGCGGATGCCGCGCGGAAGTTCGGCTGCGGCCGCTTTCACGAACGCCTCCAGGGCCCCGTTGACGGTCGACGCGACCACACCCGAGCGAATGGGTTCGCGGGCGAGCACCCCCGTGACCAGGGTGAACGAGCCGCCGTCGGCGACGAACGGCAGCCCGCGCAGGACCAGTTCGATCTGCCCGAGCAATTTGTCGTCGAAACCCTGCCGGAAGTCGCTGGTCGTGGTGTCGCCGAAGGCAGGGAACGGGGTGACACCCGCGGTGCTGACCACCGCGTCCACCGTCCCGACCCGTTCGTACAGCGCGGTGACGGACGCGGCATCCCGGAGGTCGACCGCGACCTCGGTGGAGCGGGATGCGACGACGACGTCGTGGTCGGGTGTCAGGGCGTCCACCACCGCCGTGCCGATGCGGCCGGTGCCTCCGACGACGAGAACCTTCACGAGTTGACCTCCTGTCCGTGCACGGCGGCGACCGGTGTCGCCCGGTGTGCCGGTGTGCGGGTGGGTGCGGCGGGTTCGACCGCTAATCCGGAGTCGGCGAGCGCGGCGTCGAGTTGTTCGGTGTGGAAACCGCTGCGGACGGCCCACACGTAACTGACCAGGGCCAGCGTGATCACGACCAGYAGGTCCCAGTAGTCGGCGAGCGGCGGTTCGTCGAGAGGACCGAATTCGCCGTAGTAGGACACCAGCAGCGTCGCGAGGAGGGTGGCGATCAGCCAGACACCGGCGTCGAGGTGACGACGGCCGGCCGGAGTGCTCACCACCCGCAGCGCGAGCACGAAGGCCAGCAGTGCCGCGGTCATCGCCGCGAAGTAGACCGGGAACGACCAGCTGCCGGCCCGCTGCACCTCGGTGGTGTTCATGAACCATCCGCCGCGGGAACTGACGTAGATCCACACGACCAGGAACACCGCCGAGATGGACCACCCGGCGGGCCTGCGAACCCAGCCGTGGTTCACCGACGTGTAGGCGCCGTAGATGCTCACCCCGGCGAATGCGATGACCAGGAGCTGCGCGAGGGACGCGAAGCCTGCGGCGTAGACGATGAACAGGCCTGCCGCGTAGCCGGCGGGCGCCCAGAAACCGATTGCGGGCAGCCGCCAGGTGCGGTCCGCGTGGGGTGCGGTCTTGCGGAGCACCGGTGCGATCGCGCTGCCCATCAGGTAGCTCAGCACCAGGCAGACCGACACCACCGACACCAGCTGGTACCAGCTCGGGAACGGGAGCATGAAGAGCGCGCTGACCACGATCGCGACCACGAGCGACACCCACGGGATGCCGTACCGGTTCACCTTGGCGAGACCCTTCGGCGCGTACTTGTCTATGCCGAACGCGAACGAGGCCCGGGCGGCACTGCCGAGGGTGACCCAGCCGTTGCCCGCCGGGGAGATGGCGGCGTCGATCAGCAGGACGGTGGCGAAGGCGCCGAATCCGGCCGCGCCGAGAGCCTGGAACAGCGGGGCCGACGCCCAGTCGCTGGTCCGCAGACCCGCCCAGTCTCCGACGGAGATCCCGGCGTCGGACCAGTCGAGTGCGCCGAGGAAGCCGATCTGCAGGCCGATGTACACGACCATCGGGATGAGGATGGAGAGCACGATCGCCAAGGGGATGTCGCGCTTGGGGTTTCGCGCCTCCCCGCCGTAGTCGAGCACCTGCCGGGAGCCGAGGTAGCCGAACGCGATCCCGCCGATCGCGAGAGCGTGCACGATGCCGCCCGCGCCGGTGGGGAGGAAGCCGCCGCCGACGGTGAGGTTGCTCGAGTTGAACGCGAAGAACAACAGGAGGAACGTCAGGCACGGGACGACGAGCTTCCACATCGTCACATACGTGTTGACCTTCGCCAGCAGTTTCACGCCGAACAGGTTGAGGACGAAGAAGATCGCGAGAATGCCGATGCCACAGAGTATTCCGTTCGGCCAGGCGAGGATGGTGGTGCCCTGCTCCACCTTCACCAGGCCGAGATGAGGGAAGCGGCCACCGAGATAGGTCAGGACGGCCTGCGCTTCGATGGCGGGCAGGCAGACGGTCCCGATCCAGTATCCCCAGCCGGTGATCCACCCGGCGAATGCACCGTGAGAGAGCGCCGGATAGCGCACGATCCCACCCGATCTCGGGAACAGGGTGCCCAGTTCGATCCAGGTCAGCGACACGACGATGAACAGGCCCGCGCCGAGGATCCACGACAGGATGGCGGCCGGGCCTGCGACCGACGCCGACGACAGCACCGCGAACAACCAGCCGGAGCCGATCTGCGTGCTGACCCCCAGCAACGTCAGCTGCCAGAGTCCGAGGGTTCTCTTCAGTTTGTGATCGGGAGCGTCCGGGGACCCGGGCGCAGAAGGTGAATCCGGTAATGTGCTCATGTGAATCCTCCTTGGGGATTCAGGTGCCCGCTCTCATTGGCGTGAGGTTTCGGCGGGCGCCGGGGACCATCGTGTCCGGGGGTCGACCTCCTCGGCAGAAGAGATCGACCCCGCCCCGGTGGGTTGCTGAAAAGTGTTCGGGGTCAGTGTCTGCCGAAGATGAGGTCGTGCCAGCCCTTGTGTGCCTCTCCGGTGATGTCGGACATGACGTGCTTGACGTTGGTGTACTCGTCGAACGAGTAGGTGGACATATCCTTGCCGAATCCGGAGGCCTTGTAGCCGCCGTGCGGCATCTCGCTGATGATCGGGATGTGGTCGTTGACCCACACGCACCCGGCCTGGATTTCCCGGGTGGCCCGCTGCGCCCGGTACACGTTCTGCGTCCAGGCGGATGCGGCGAGGCCGTAGGGGGTGTCGTTGGCGAGGGTGATGGCCTCGTCGTCGGTGTCGAACGGCAGTACGACCAGGACGGGGCCGAAGATCTCCTGCTGGACGATCTCGGAGTCCTGCGTCGCGTCGACGATCAGCGTCGGCTCGTAGTACGCGCCCGCGGTCGGGGTGTGTTTCGGGATACGGCCGCCGCGAACCACTTTCGCGCCGGAGTCGCGGGCCCGGTCGACCATCGCCGCGACCTGGTCGCGCTGCTTCAAGGAGATCAGCGAACCCATGTCGGTGTCGGTGTCGTCGGCGGGGCCGACCTTCACCTCGTCCATCAGTTCGGCGACCCGCTGGACGAAGTTCTCGTAGAGCGGACGCTGGACGTAGGCGCGGGTGGCGGCGGTGCAGTCCTGGCCCGCGTTGATCAGCGAACCGGCGACGGCGCCGCGGGCGGCCGCCTCGATGTCGGCGTCGTCGAACACCACGAACGGTGCCTTGCCGCCGAGTTCCAGATGGACCCGTTTGACGCTGCCGGCCGCGGCCGCGGCGACCTGCTTGCCGACCGGCGTCGACCCGGTGAACGAGACCATGTCCACATCGGGATGCTCGATCAGAGCCTGTCCGGCAATCCGTCCGGCTCCGGTGAGGATGTTGACGACGCCGTCCGGCACGCCGGCTTCCTTCGCGGTCTCGGCGAAGAGCAGCGACGTCAGCGGGGTGAGCTCGGAGGGCTTGAGGACGATGGTGTTGCCTGCGGCGACCGCGGGCAGGATCTTCCAGGCGGCCATCTGCAGCGGGTAGTTCCACGGCGAGATCGACCCGACGACGCCGATCGGCTCGCGCCGGATCGACGAGGTGTGATCGCCGGAGTACTCCCCGCTCGCCTTGCCCTCCAGATTGCGGGCGGTGGTGGCGAAGAACGTGACGTTGTCGATGACCCCGGGGATGTCGAAACCGTCGGCCAGCTTGATCGCCTTGCCGCCGTTGCGGCTCTCCAGGGCGGTCAGCTCCGTGCTGCGGGACCGCAGGACCTCGGCCCAGCGCAGCATGATGTCCGAGCGTTCGGCGGGCGTGGTGCGGGACCAGCCCGGGAACGCGGCGCGAGCGGCCGCGACGGCGGCGTCGACATCCCCGGTGGCCGCGGCCAGGCCGGTGGTGATCGGCTCACCGGTGGACGGGTCGATGATCGTCAGCTCCGTGTCGGAGCTGCCGTGCCGGCGTTCCCCGGCGATGAACTGCAGCTTCTCGTGGGTGGTCATCAATTCTCCAGATCGAGTTGGTCGAGTAGTTGCCGGGCGTCGTCGCCCTGGGACTCCGGGCCCCACAGGTCGCCCAGGGTGTAGCCGCGCGGAAACGGGTCGTCCGCGTCGAGGACGTACTGGTTGAACCCGGTGATCCAGCCGCGACCGCTGACCGACGGCAGCACCGCCCGGTGCGGTCCGACGTCGGTGATGTCGGTGAGTGTGCCGGTGAACGTGGTGCCGAGCAGGCTCTCGTGGACGAACTGCTCTCCGAGCGCCAGTTCGCCGCGCGCGTGCTTGGCGGCCATCCGCCCGCAGGTGCCGGTGCCGCACGGCGACCGGTCCAGCGCGCCGGTCCACGTCGTCGGGTCGTCGAGGTCGACGGTGCCGTTGGGCAGGACGACGGTGTTGCGCCCGGAGACCCCCGGGGTCGGGGACGGGCCGTGGATCATCGTCAGTGCGACGTGGTCGATGTCCGGGTTGAACGGGTGCCGGACCGCGACATCGCGTTGCGCGACGGTGCGCAGCACGGCCCCGGCGCGGGCCAGGTCCTTCGCGGCGCCGGGCACCAGTTCGACACCGAGGTCGGCGGCCTTGGCCTGGACGAAGAACTGCCCGCCGAAGACGATGTCCACCGGGACGGTGCCGTATTCGGGCAACTCGAGCGGATGGTCGATGGCCACGGCGAACGCGGGGACGTTGTCGAAGGTGACCCGCACGACCCTGCCGCCGGCGATGTCGGCGCGCACGTGCACGACACCGACGGCGGTGTCGACCTTCAGCTTCGTCACCGGCTCCTGCACCGGCAGGGTGCTGGTCTCCAGGAGCGCGGTGACGGCGCAGATGAGGTTGCTCCCGGACATCGGCCGGAATCCCCCTTGTTCGAGCACCACCATGCCGAAGTCGCTGTCCGGGTTGACCGGGGGCAGCACCAGGACGGCGCACAGTCCGGGATAGCCGCGCGGCTCGTGCAGCATCAGCAACCTCAGATCGTCGAGGTGCTCACGGCAGTACTGCAGCCGGTCGGCCATGGTGGCGCCTTTGACGTGCAGGTGGCTGCCGATGAGCACCCGTCCGGGCTCGCCGGCGGCGTGGACGTCGACGGCGTTGATGGTCTGCCTGGGGATCACGGTCTCGTCCTTCGGTTCTAGTTCTCGACGACCGGTTCTAGTTCTCGACGACGCTGACGCCGGCCGCGACGAGGAGGCGGCGGAACTCGTCCCGGAACTCCGGTGCCAGTGGCAGCACCGGGCGGCGGGTCGGGCCCGCGTCCTGGCCGACGAGCTCGAGGCCGGTCTTGATAGCGCAAGCGTAGTTGTGTGATTCGAGGAATTCGCAGATCGGGAAGATCTTCGTCCACAGTTCCCGGGCGGCAACCAGATCGCCGCGGACGGCGAGGGCGTCGAAGAAGTCCGCGCACAGCTGCGGGATGACGCTCGCGGTCCCCCACACCGACGCCTTCGCGCCTGCGGCGAGCCCGGCGAACGAGAGGGTGTCCCAGCCGTTCAGCGCGGTGATGTCCGCGGCGTGGTGGTTCAGCACGGACGCGAACTTCGCCGCGTCTCCGCCGGTGTCCTTGTAGGAGTTGACGCGGGTCTTGCGTGCCAGTTCGGCGAACTGCGCCGGCGCCAGGTCCACCCCGGTGGCGGAGGGGAGATTGTAGTACATGATGTCGATGTCGACCGCGTCGGACACCGCGCTGTAGTGCGTCAGCAGTTCGTCCCAGGACGGGGTGTCGTAGAACGGCGGGACGATCATCACCGCGGCGGCGCCGGCGTCGGCGGCGTGCTTGCTCAGCTCGACGGTCTCGGCGGTGCTCAGTGCGCCGGTGCCGGCGACGACGGGGACCCGGCCCGCCGCGGCCTCGATGTACAGCTCCGTCGCCCGCTTGCGTTCGTCGGTGGACAGGGTCGTGAACTCACCGGTGCTACCGCCGGGGACGAGGCCGTTGATGCCGCCGCCGATGATGTGCTCGGCCTGACGCTTGATGCCGTCGGGGTCGACGGCCGATCCGTCGGCGGTCAACGGGGTGACGACCGCGGCGAGGATTCCGCTGAACTGCGTGCTCATGAATTGTCTCCTTGTGTGTCAGGGGTGGTCGGAGTCGCCGATGATCGAGACGACTTCTTCTGCGCTGCTTCGGATGTGCCGGGTCACTTCGGCCCGGATGATGTCGGGGTCCCCCAGTTCGATGACGTCGACCAGCCGGGCGTGCATGGCGAGGTCGCGGTCGGGGTCGTAACGGGTGGCCTGGTCGACCGTCATGGCCATGCGGATCTGCGCCGCCACGAGAGGCCAGATCTTGATCAGCATCTCGTTGCCCGACGCCAGCCACAGCGTGCGGTGGAACTCGAGGTGCGTCAGGTCGGACGCCACCACGTCGCCGGAGGCGATCGCCGTTCGGTGGGCGTCGAGTGCCTGCCGCAGGGTGTCGAGTCCGCCGCGGGTGGGGTCGGCGGCCAGCCGTTGCGCCGCCGTGGTCTCCAGCGAGACACGGACCTCGGCGAGGTCGAGCAACGCGTGCGGGCTGGTCTGCGCCACCCGAATCCCCTTGTACGGCTCCTGGATCAGGGTTCCCTCGTGAATCAGCACGTGCACTGCTTCGCGCAGGGTGGGCCTGCTGACGCCGAGGACGGCGGCGAGTTCGACTTCCTTGATCCGCTGGCCGGGTTGCAGTTCCCCCGTCAGGAGGGCCCGGCGGATCGAGTCGGCCACTTCTTCCCGGCGCGTGCCGCTGCTGATCGGCTGCAGACCGCGGACGACGCCGGTGCCGGTAGCCGGTTGTGCGATCGTCATGGCGTGAGGTTTCTTTCTCGGAAGGCGCCTGCCGAGACGGCCGATCAGGCGCGGCGCAGGGCGCGCCGGGACAGGAAGCGGTTGGGCGAAATCGAGGTGGCGATCTCCGGAACACGATGATTGACAATGGTTTCGGTGATGATCTCGGCGGTACCCGGCGCCAGGGTCAGGCCCAGCATGCCGTGCCCGGAGGCGATGTAGGCGTTGTCGAGGTTCCCGAACTTGCCGACGATCGGCAGGCCGTCCGGGGTCATCGGACGCAGTCCCGCCCACGGCGCCGCCGCTCCGGGCGGGTTGTCCCAGCCGTCGAAGTTCTCGGCGGCCGCACGCTGGATGGCGGCGACCCGGGTCTGGTTCACGCTCTCCTCGAAGCCGCCGAACTCCATGGTTCCGGCGAGCCGGATCATGCCGTCGAGCGGGGTGACCGCCACGCGGGCGTCCTCGAGTGTCAGGGAGGTGTTCAGCTTGATCGGCGCCGGACTGTAGTCGACGCTGTAGCCCTTGCCCGGACGGATCGGCATCGGGGCGCCGAGTTCCTTCGACAGCGGGCCACTCCACACGCCTGCCGCGAGCAGCAGCGCGTCGCCGTCGATCTGCTCGCCCGTGTCGGTGACGACACCGGTCACGGTGGAGCCCCGGCGCAGGAACCGGCCCACCTTGGTGTTCTCCCGGATCTGCACCCCGAGTTCCTCGCAGCGCTTGACCAGCGCACGGGTGAGGGAGTCCGGTTCGAGCTGGCGGTCGTCGGCGAAGAAGAGGCCGTGCTTGATCCGGTGGTTGAGCGCGGGCTCGGTTTCCTGGACGCCGTCGCTGTCCAGGTGGGTCGGGTGCATGCCGAAGCCCTCGAAGATCTGCAGGGATCCGCAGTGCTCCTCGTAGCGCTCCCGGGTCTCGAACGCCAGCAGTACACCGGCCTTGTGCATCTCGAATTCGATGCCGTCCTTGGTGTATTCGTCGAGCAGGTCGTTCGCGTCGGACGCCAGCCGCAGGTGTGTCTCCAGCCCGAAACGGAAGTCCCGGGCGTTACAGTGCCGCGCCATCGTCAGCATGAACTTGATGAAATCCGGTGCCACCGAAGGCTTCACGTAGAGCGGGCTGTCGGGCTTGAGCATCCACCGCAGTCCCTGCAGGATGACGCCCGGCGCCGGGACCGGCCCGCTCTCGGCCAGCGCGATCTTCGCGGCATTCCCGTGGGTGGCGGCCGACCCCGCGGTCCGGGCTTCCAGTACGACGACCTCGCAGCCGGCCTTGGCGAGACGGTACGCACTCGCCAAGGCGACGACACCACCTCCGACAACAACGATTCGCATGATGTCTTCAGCCTCCTGACAGCGCCGACCGGCGCTTCGATGCAACCGGTGGGTCGCGAAAAATGTGAGATGCAGTTTGTCAGACAATCTGCGCTTGTGATGGGCAACACTAAGCACTCCGTCGACCCGCTGTCAACGGCTGGGGAAAATTGGCGTCCCTCCCGTGATCGAACGGGGCTTCTCTACGTCCATATGGGTCCCAGGTCCGGGATTGTCAGGCAATATGCATAATGGGTTTCAAGGAAGTCCCCACTCGACAAGGCGGATCATGGCGAAGTCACCGGCCACGGCCGACGGCACGGCGGCAGTCGCACCGAGCAGTGCCTCGGCGCTGCTGCCGGTCGCCTCGACCACCCGCCGCGACGGCGTCATCGCCGAGATCAAGCGCGCGATCGTGCTCGGCGCCCTGCAGCCCGGCGAGAAGCTCACCGAGGCCCAGCTGTCATCTTCGCTGAGCGTGAGCAGGCCTACCGTCCGCGAAGCCCTCAACCAGCTGGCCCAGGAGGGGCTGCTCGTGCAGGAGCCGTACCGCGGCCTGCGGGTGGCGTCTCTCGACGCCAAGGCCCTCCTCGACATCGCCGAGGCGCGCGTCGCGATCGACATGCAGGCGATGACCGCGATCCTCGCCGACGGCTCCGGCCGACGCCTCGAGATGGTGATGGCCAGCTGGCGCGAGTACGCGCGGCTCGCCTTCGACCCCGACCCGCTCGTCCAGCACGATGCCCACCTGCGATTTCACCGCAGCATCTGGGCGGCGTCGGAGAACTACCTGCTGCTGAAGCTGTGGCCGGTCACCGAGGCCCACATCACGATCGCGCTCGCGCAGGACCAGTTCACCCGGTCGGACCCTCAGCGTGCCTTCGAGGTCCACGAGCGGCTGGTCGACGCGATTCGCACGCGCAACCTCGACAAGATCCGGGCGGCTTTCGTCGCGCACACCATCGACAGCGCCGAAGAACTCGTCGCACTGATGGCGGCCGCCGAGGGCTCGGACTGAGCTTCGGGCCCCTTCGGAAGGCTGCGGCCGCCGAGATAACCCGAAATTTACACACCGTCGGCTGACGCGCACCGGCGCAGGCGCGACCGGACAATCCCCAGCTCAGCTGCCCGTGGGCTCCTCTGCGCACGATGGTTTTGTTTCGTCCGGGTGACGCCGATCGACCGAAGTCTCGAAAACCTTCCGCGACCTCTTGCGCTCCGTCTGATTGTTTGACAATCTTACGTAGGAGGAAATGCGGCGTGGATCACACTTTCGCCGACTTCCGCACCAGCCGAGCCATGGAGACACACGCGCTTCGCTCGAATCGCCTCACCGAACTCGGAATTCGGACCCAGTGCCGCCGCACCCCACGGCGCCTGCACCCTGCACACGAAGAGGGCAGTCATGCAAAAAAGCACCAAGAGAGTTCTCGGCGTCGCCGGTATCTGCGTCGTCGCCGCGGCATCCGGCTACGTCGGCGCCGGCCTGAGCAGCGGATCGGAGTCCGGCGGCGTCGGGGGTCCGCAGGGCTCGTTCATCGACGACATCAAGGATCGGGGGGAACTGCGGGTAGGTGTGGCAATCGCCGCGCCGATGACCGTCCAGGGCGCCGACGGAACGCTCGGGGGACCGAACCTCATCCCACTGCGGGCGCTGGCGGACCAACTCGGGGTGGAACTGAAGCCGGTGGCCGCCGAATGGAAGAACATCGTCGCGGGACTGCAGGCCGATCGCTACGACTTCGCCGCCAACCTCGACTACACCGTCGAACGGTCGCTGGCCATCCAGTTCACCGATCCGGTCTACGAGTACCAGGCGGTGTACGTGGTGAAGGCCGACTCGCCGCACACCACCGCCGAACAGATCAGGGCGGACGGGGGTGCCGTCGCGACCGCGCAGGGCTCCGCTCCTGAAAAGGCGGTTCAGGAAACAGGATTGACCGTCATGCCGGTGGACAACTATTCCAACGCGCTCTCCGCCCTCCAGGCAGGTCGCGTGATCGCGGAGTTCGCCGATCTGCCGACCGCCGAGGCCCAGACCCTCGCCGATCCCAGCCTGAAGATCGTCGTGCCCAATCCGCCGATCTACTCCGCGTCGGCCGCGTACGGTATCCCCGCCGACACCGACACGCGGTCGCTGCAGATCATCAACATCGCCATCGAGCGTGCACGCGAGAGCGGACAACTCGCCCGCGCCTACGCCGACGTCGACTACCACGAGATCGACGATCTCGGCGACCTGGTCAAGAAGTAGGGGCGGCAGCCATGAACTACGAATTCGACTGGACCATCGTCGCCGACGCGTTTCCCCTGATGCTCGAGGGCCTGGTCGTCACGCTCGAACTCACGGTCGTCACCATCGCGATCAGCATGGTCCTCGCCGTGCCCGTCGCGGTCGCGCGGATGTCGGAGATCGAACTGGTCCGCTGGGGGGCGCAGGCCTACATCGAAGTGTTCCGGTGCACCCCGATGCTCGTCCAGCTCTTCTGGATCTTCTACGCACTCCCCGCCCTCACCGGTCTGACGATCTCCGGATTCACCTCGGCGATTATCGCACTGTCGGCGAACCTGACCGCATTCATGGCCGAGGCCTACCGAAGCGGATTCCAGGCAGTGCCCGTCGAGCAGGTCGAAGCCGGCAAGATGCTGCGCCTGACGCGACTGCAGCAGTTGCGCTACATCATTGTTCCCCAGGCGATTCGGCAGCAGACGCCGGTCATCCTCTCGCTGAACATCTCGATCTTCAAGGATTCGGCCCTGGTGTCGACGATCGCGGTCGCGGACCTGATGTTCGTCGCCAACACGATCTCGTCCGAGACGTACCGTTCGCTGGAAGTCTTCACCCTCGCCGCGGTGATCTACTTCGCGGTCGCGTTCCCGGTCTCCCTGGCCACCAGCAATCTCGAACGACGCATGCAGCAGAACTCGGCACGCGGGGCAACGGGCAGCCAGAGCTTCCTCAGCCGCATGATTCCCGGGCGACGGGTGGCGACGGCATGACGACCGACCACCGCACCCCCACCGATCGCACGAACCGAACCAGAGGCCAGCGATGAAAACCCTCGAATCCACCGCACCGTTCCACACCGAAATCGGCGGCGTCCTCGTCTCCGCCCGCGGCCTGCAGAAGAGCTTCCACGGCCGCACCATCATGCGCAACGTCGACTTCGACATGCACGCCGGCGACATCACCGTCATCATCGGCAAGAGCGGATCCGGCAAGAGCACCATGCTGCGCGCGCTCGCCGGTCTCACCGAGCCCGACGAGGGAACCATCGACTTCGACGGCGTCCGAGTCTTCGAGGACCAGCAGCGCACCGAGGCGTGGGCGGACAAGAGCTTTCACGTCGGCATGGTGTTCCAGACGTACACCCTCTGGCCGCACATGAACGTCCTCGACAACCTCACCCTCGCGCCCCGCAAACGGCTCGGCATGTCCGGCTCCGAAGCCCGGGACCGCGCCGAGTCCGCGCTCGCGGAGGTCGGGATGAAGCAGCACATCCTGAGCCGGTGCACCCAGCTGTCCGGCGGTGAACGCCAGCGCGTCGCCATCGCCCGCGCGTTGATGATGAAGCCGCGACTGCTGCTGTGCGACGAGATCACGTCGGCGCTCGACCCGCCGGTGGCCGCCGAGGTGCTCGAGGTGCTGCGGCGCCTGAAGGCCGAGGAGGGCATCGCCATCGCACTGGTCACCCACGACATGGCCTTCGCGTCGAAGGCGGCCGACCGCCTGGTGTTCTTCCAGGACGGCGAGATCGCCGTGAACACCACGCCGGAACTCGCGTTCACCAGGTCCGACAACGAAGAGCTGAACAAGTTCATCGACGCCGTCCGGTTCTGACCGCACCACCCCCCGACACTCCGATCGAACGGGAGCCGCTAGACCATGAGCCCAACCCAGACCATTCGTAGGTTCGAAGACCACGTCGTGATCGTCACCGGCGCCGGCGGCGGCATCGGTGCCGCGATCAGCGCCCGGTTCGCAGGCGAGGGCGCCCGCGTCCTCGTGTGCGACGCCGACGACGCAGCCGCCAAGGCCGTCGCCGACGAGCTCGCCGGGCGGGGTCTGCTCGCCGAGGCCCGGGTCTTCGACGTCACCGACCCCGACGCGTGCGCGGCACTCGCCGCGGACGTCGTCGAGAGCCACGGCCGGATCGACGTCCTGGCGAACAACGCGGGCATCAACCGCCGCGGCGACCTTCTGTCGCTGACCGAGGACGACTGGTCCGCCACGTTCGCCGTGAACGTCGACGCCCTCTTCCACCTGTGCCGCGCAGTCCTGCCGACGATGATCGGGGCAGGCGGGGGCGCCATCGTCAACACCGCGTCCCAGTGGGGCCTGTACCCCGCCCCGGGGCACGTCGCCTACAACGTCTCCAAGGCCGCCGTGGTCTCCTTCACCCAGAACCTCGCCCGCGACTACGCCCCGCACAACATCCGGGTCAACGCCGTGTGCCCCGGAGAGATTCGCACCCCGATGCTCGAGGCAGGCCTGGCCCGCAAGGGCCTGACGGTCGCCGACCTCGACGCGAAGGTCCCGTTCGGGAGGATCGGGCGACCCGAGGAGGTCGCCGCGCTCGTCGCGTTCCTCGCGTCGGACGAGGCCCCGTTCCTCTGCGGTGCGGCCGTGGAAATCACCGGCGCGCAGGCTGTCTCGTGAGCGCCCTCGCGGCAGGTCCGCTCGCAGGGAAGGCTGTCCTGGTGACCGGTGCGTCCCGGGGTATCGGTGCGGCCACCGCCCGCGTGATCCACCGGGACGGTGGCACCGTCGTCGTGCACTACGCGTCGAATGAGCGCGCGGCGAAGAACCTTGCCGAGGAACTCGGCGGCACCCGGGTGCACCTCGTCCAGGGGGACCTCACCGACCCCGCCGCCACCCGCGACGTGTGGGAGGAGGCGGTGCGTGTGTGCGGGCGGATCGACGTGCTGGTCAACAACGCCGGTGCCTGGATCGCGTCCCCGATCGACGACGAGTCCGAGTGGAACGAGGGGTGGACTCGCAACCTCGCCTTGAACCTCACCGCGCCCGCCGATCTGACCCGGTACGCGATCACGCATTTCCGCGGACACGGCGGCGGCGCCGTGGTCACCGTCGCCAGCCGCTCCTCCCATCGGGGTGACGACGCCGACCATCTGGCGTACGGTGCCGCGAAGGGCGCGATCCTGGCGCTCACCCGAGGTGTCGCCCGCGGCTTCGCCGGCGACGACATCCTCGCGTACGCGGTGGCACCGGGATGGGTGGCCACCGATCTCGCCGACGACGCGGTGACCAGCGGCGCCGCCGCCGCGCTACCCCTCGGCGAGGTCACACCGCCGCAGGACGTGGCCGAGACGATCGCGTTCCTCGCGTCCGGTCGTGCCCGTCACGCGACCGGGGCCACCGTCGACATCACGGGAGCCGACTACGTTCGCTGACGGTCCGGACGCGGACCGGGTTCACAGCGGTGCGGTGATCGGCGCCTCGGGTGCCTCCGTGACGTTCGTGTGCCCGGTCTCGAGGTACTCGGTGACGGCCTGGTCGACGACGGCGTTGCCGCCCTGGATCCCGGCGCCGTGATCTCCACCCCCGACGGTGACGAGGTTCGCCCCCATGTCGTGGGCGAGCCGAACTCCGCCCTGATAGGGCGTCTGCGGGTCGCGCAGTCCCTGCAGGACGAGCGGCGCCGTCGCCAGCCCCCGATTGGTCAACGCGGGCGGCGCGACGACGGGCGGCGCGCCGGCGCAGAACGTTCCGGAGCTGTAGCCGTACCCGATGAGGTCGAAGAGATCTCCGGTGACGAACGTGGAGAACAGCCAGCCGGGGATGCGGTCCGGCCGCGCCGCGACGGTGTTCTCGTTGCACAGCACGAGCGTCTGCATCATCTGGGACTGGAGCAGTCGCGCGTACTCCTGCTCCGTCAGGTCGTTCAGCCCGGCACCCTCGGGGATCGCGCCGGGTCCGTCGCGGACCACCCGGGCCAGGAGCGGCCAGTTGTTCCGGGCGGGAAGCAGTTGCCGTGTCATCACGTAGATGCTGGACGACGTCTGGGTGTGCGACGGATTTGCGATGCCCCGGATGAAGGCCTCGAACTGGACCCGGGCAGGCCCGGTCAGATCGACCCCGCCGCGGTAGGCGTCGGCGAGCGATTCCAGGCCGGGCGGTACGTCACCCACCTGCGCGGGCGGCGGCGCGAGTGTCGGGTTGCCGCCCGCCTCCTCGACGATCCGGTCCGACCACCGCTGGTAGACCTTCAGCGGGGTGTCGCCGAGCCCGTACGTGTCGTCGTGGGCGGCGACCCAGTCCATGAGGTCGTAGAAGCGTTCCTTGTAACCGTCGTTCTGCTGCCACAGCACGTCGTTCCACAGCCACTTCTGGTCGACCGCGGAATCGAGGACCATCCGGCCGGTGTGCTGCGGGAACAGCGTCGCGTAGGTGGATCCGAGGATGGTGCCGTAGGACAGGCCGTAGATGTCGATGACGTCCTCGCCGAGTGCCGCCCGGACCTGCTCCCAGTCCCGCGCGGTGTTCTCGGTCGTCAGGTGCGCCGTGGTGCCCGGCGCCGCGGACTCGCACGCGGCACGCGTTGCGGCGCCGCCGAAGCCGAGGCCCATCGCCGTCGTCTGCTCGGGGGACAGGGCGCAGTCGACGGCACCGGCGTACGGGAGCCCGCGCGGTTGCACACCGATCACGTCCCACTGTGCGCGGACCGCGTCGGGCAGCACGTCGACGAACATGCTGTTCGAGCCGATCGCGTCTCCGCCCGGCCCACCGGGATTGGTGAACAGCACGCCTCGCCGCGCGCCGGGATCCTCGGCGCGGTGGCGGGTGACGAGGACGTCGATCGTGCCGGCGGCCGGATCCGCGTAGTTGCGGGGCACGGTGACCGACCCGCACTGCTCGGACGCCGGATCGAGTTCGTATTCGGCCGGGCAGGGCCCCCAGTCGAGTTCGTCGCTCGGCGCCGGCTGCGCGGCGGCGATCGGTGTGACCCCCGCCGCGACGACGACGCTGATGCCGACGGCCAGGGCCGCTCGTCCGAAGATCCCCCGCATACTCCCGCTGCCCCCTCGTGGTCTCGCGATCGTTCCGCGGCCAGTCTCTCAGATCTCGTCCACCGCAGCGGGATGTGCGACCGCGTCCGTGCGTCAGCCGGCGCCGAGACCGACCACGGCGACCATCAGTGGCAGCAGGACGATGATCAGGATTCCGCCGATGATGTCGAACGTGATCCCGCTTCGGATCATCGTGGTGATCCGTACCGCTCCGGAGCCGTAGACCACGGCGTTCTGCGGCGTCGACACCGGCAGCATGAAGCCGAACGACGCAGCGAACGTGGCCGCGAGGGCCGGGACGAACGGGTTGACCCCGGCCGCGATCGCCACCGGAATCACGATCGGCACCACGACCGCCGCGGACGCCGTGTTGCTCGTCGTCTCCGACACGGCGATGGCGAGGAGCACGGCGAAGATCGTGATGGCGACGACGCTCGTCAGGCCCAGCGAATCGGCGACCGAGGTGCCGATCGTCTCGGCGAGACCGGTGTCGGCGAGCAGCGACCCGAAGATGATGCCGGTTCCGAACAGGACGATCGTGCCCCAGTCGATCTGCGCCGCGTCTCGCCAGCGCAGGGTGAATTCGCGTTGTTTCCAGTCGGTCGGCAGCAGGAACAGCAGCGCCGCCCCGAACACCGCCACCATGCCTTCGTCGAGGCGGTCGCTGATCGTCGCGTAGAGGTCGGAGTCGTTGCCGGTGATCACCGCGACGACGCCGGGCAGGATCCACAGCGACACCGTGACCCCGAACGCGATGAGCGTGTTCTTCTGGGCACGGGACAGGGGGCCCATTTCGGCGCGCTGCTCCGCCAGGTAGTCGGAGACGCCTTCGATGCGCCGGATCTCCGGCTTGTTGAGGCGCAGCAGGATGAAGGTGAGCGCAATGAACATCACCAAGCAGATCGGGACGGCCATGGCCACCCACTGCCCGAAGGTGATCCGCTCCCCGGTGGCCTCCTCGATGAGCCCCCGTCCGATCAGGTTCGGGGGGCTCCCGACCGGCGTCAGCAGGCCGCCCACGCTGGCGCCGTACGCGAGCATCAGCATGATCGCGGCGCCGACGCGGAGCCGCAACGGGTCGAAGTCCGGAGCGACCACACCGCGGTGCTGCATCACCTTGGCGATGACCCCGAGGATGCCCAGGGCCGTGGGCAGCAGCATGGCCACCGTCGCGGTGTTGGACACGAACGCCGACAGCCCGCACGTGATGACGCCGAACGCGACGATGACCCCGGTGGTGGACTGGCCGACCCGGGGCAGCGTCAGGATCCGGAACGCGAACCGCCGCGCCACGCCGTGCTCGAGCATCGCCTGGGCGAGGATGAACGCGCCGATGAACGTGAAGATCGTCGACGAACCGAACGCCGAGAGGACCTCGTCGGCAGGCGCCACCCCCAGAAACACCACGACGGCCACACCGAGCAGCCCGCCGATCGGGATCGGCACCGCCTCGGACACCCACAGCACGATGACGCCGAGCAGCACGCCCGCCAGCGTCTGCTGGTTCGGCGGAATGTCGAGGGGAAGCGCGAGGAATCCGATCGTGATCAGCGGGGCGAGAAAGAGCCCGATCGTGCGGCGGCCCTTCTCGAATCGCTCCTCCGCGGGCGAGAGGTGCTGCTCGCCGAGGCTGCGGTACGTCGAGTGTCCGAGCAACGCCTTGTCGACGTCGGTTCGGTCGCCCTGGTTGTCGGTGGTCATGGCGCCTCCCGCGGCGACGTGGATCGGTACCGAAGTAGTACCCGTCGGGAGGGGCGTTATGCGCTCCGCGCGTCCCGGGCCCGACCACCGCCGACCTCGGATCCGTACAACCTCTGGTCCCTCTCCTCCCCGCAAATCTGGCTCTGGGCGGGCGCTGTTTCCGAGTCGTAAGGTGAGGTGACTCACCAAATGAGTGATGTGGATCACACCTACTCGGTGCCCGCCCTGCACCACTGTCCGGCGACGGGCGGCCGCAGGCAGCCGGCGCGCTCGGTCAACGCCCTCTGGAGGAAATGTGGACAGTACCGTTCCCGAACACACCGACAGTTCCGGTCTCGGAAAAGGCCTGAAACGCCGGCACATGAACCTGATCGCCCTCGGTGGCGTGATCGGTGCCGGCCTGTTCGTGGGCAGCGGCGTCGTCATCGGCGGCGCGGGACCTGCCGCGATCATCTCCTTCCTCATCGCGGGCATCATCACGTTGCTGATCATGCGGATGCTGGCGGAGATGGCGGTGGCCAGGCCGGTGGTCGGATCGTTCTACGTCTACGCCCGCCAGGCGCTGGGGCGTCGGGCCGGGTTCGCGACGGGGTGGATGTACTGGTATTTCTTCGTCATCGTCGTTGCGGTCGAGGCCATCGCCGGCGGCCGGATCCTGCAACTGTGGATCCCGATGGTGCCGCTGTGGATGCTGAGCCTGGGGCTGATGCTGCTGCTGACGGCCACCAACATGGTGTCCGCCCGCTCCTACGGCGAGTTCGAGTACTGGTTCTCCTCGATCAAGGTGGTCGCGATCGTCCTGTTCCTCGGGATGGGCGCCCTCTGGATCACCGGGCTGTGGCCGGATTCGACGCCGGGGCTCGGCAACCTCGTCAGTCACGGCGGATTCACCCCGCTGGGCTGGGGTGCGGTGCTCGCCGCGGTCGTCCCCTGCGTCGCCTTCTACACCGGGGCCGAGATCGTGACGATCGCCGCCGCCGAGTCGGAGGAACCGAAACGTGCTGTCGCCCGGGCCATGCGGTCGATCGTGGCGCGGATCGTGACGTTCTACGTCGGGTCGATTCTCGTGGTCGTCACGATCCAGCCGTGGGACACCGAGAGCGTCGGTGTCAGTCCGTACGCGTCGGTGCTCGAGGTGCTCGGGATTCCCGGCGTCGCCACGATCATGAACTTCATCGTCCTCACCGCGGTACTCTCCTGCCTCAACTCCGCGCTGTACACCACGTCACGAATGTTGTTCGCGCTCACCCGGAACGGGGATGCGCCCAAGTTCTTCACCAAGCTCTCCCGCAACGGCGTGCCGCGTCGCGCGATTCTGCTCGGCACGACCATCGGCTACATCTCCGTCGCCTGCACGTACGTGTGGGGCGACATCGTGTTCAACTTCCTCGTCAACTCCTACGGCGCCGTCGCGCTGTTCGTGTACCTGCTGATCGCCGTCTCCCAGGTGGTGCTCCGCCGGCGCCTCGAGCGCGAAGATCCCGCGGCACTGCAACTCCGGATGTGGTTGTTCCCCTGGCTGAGCTACGCCACCATCGCGCTGATGGCCACGGTCATCCTCGCGATGGCCTTCCTCCCGAGCACCCGCTCGCAGTTCCTCATGAGCGGTCTGACGTTGATCGCCATCCTGATCAGCTACGAGGTGCGCAAGTGGCTCGGCAAGGCAGGTGTCGACGACGAATCGCTCTCCGCCGCTCCCCTGGTCGGTTCGGCGGACGAGTCCGTCTCGCAGGCCGAGAAGCGCATCGAGTCGGTGGAGACGCTCGGCGGCTCGGACATCGAACTGGCCGCGGCGGCGCAACAGGAGCCGAATTCTCATCGCCACCACCGGAGGCAGTCGTGAACACCCCTGCGGTGACCTGATCGAACTGTAACGGCCGATGACGAGATCGTGGAGACGAACCCCGGCCGGCCCGCTCCTGCGGTGCCGGGTGGCGCTCGTCGCGGCAGTGTCTCTGGGTGTGGTGGGTGTGGCGTGCGCGGCCCCCTCGGCGCTGCCCCCACCCCTCGCCGGCGACTATTCGCACTACTCGCTCCCGGACGGTGCCGAGATCCTGCCGCCCACGGCTGTCGTTCCGCCGCCCCCACCGGATCCCTCCTCGTGCGGCGCGCTGTCGAGTCTGCGGCCCGATCCCGGTCTGCGGCCGGAGACGGCGCCGCCGGGGTCGGCGCTGGCCGCGATCGTCGCGCGGGGACGGCTGATCGTCGGAACCGACCAGAACACGAACCTGTTCAGCTTCCGGGACCCGTCGACCGGCACGCTGTCGGGGTTCGACGTAGACCTGGCCCGGGAGATCGCCCGCGACCTCTTCGGCGACCCGGACAAGGTGGAATTCCGTCTGCTGACGTCGGCCGGCCGCTTCGATGCACTGGAACGAAACGACGTGGACCTGGTTGTTCACGCCACCTCCATCACGTGCGAGCGCGCCACCCGGGTCGGATTCTCGTCCGTGTATTTCGAGGCGTTCCAGCGACTGCTCGTACCGGAGGGATCCGGCATCGCCTCTCCCGCGGACCTGGCCGGCAAACGTGTGTGCACCTTCATCGACACCACGTCCCTCGCCACGATCCAGCGGGTGGCACCCGAAGCCACGATCGTGGCTGTCCCCGACTGGGACGATTGCCTGACCACGTTGCAACTGGGCCAGGCAGACGCAGCGACCACCGACAACTCCATCCTCGCCGGCCTTGCAGCGCAGGATCCGAACCTCGAAATCGTCGGCCCGAATCTGGAACTGGAGCCGTACGGCGTCGTCGCGAACAAGAACAACGACGCTCTGGTGCGCTTCGTGAACGGAACCCTGGAACGGATGCGCGAGGACGGGACGTGGAATCGCCTGTACGACCGGTGGTTGGGCCTGCTGGGGCCGACGGCGGGTCCACCGGCGCCGAGTTACCGGGACTGACGGGTCACGGGCCGGTCCTGCGCGGCAGGACCGGACCGCACTCGTCGATCAGCCCAGCAGTTCGGGAATCTTCGCGGCGCTCTCCAGGATGTGCGTGTGAGGCTCGGGGCGCAGCGTCGCGGCGTCGTGGGCGCCGGTCAGAACGCCGACCACGTACCGCGCCCCGGCGTTCGTGCCCGCGCGCAGATCGTTGGGGGTGTCGCCGCCGACCAGGACCTCGTCGACACTCTGCACGCCCGCCAGTTCCATCGCACGGAAGATGAGATACGGCGACGGCCTGCTCATCCGCACCTGATCGCTCGTGATCACACCGTCGATGTCCCGCCCGATCTCCCACCCGACCTGCTCGAGCAGCGGTTCCGCGATCTCGCGTGAATAACCGGTCTGGAGAACGATCTTGATGCCGCGCTCCCGCAGGGTGCCGAACGCGTCGTGGACTCCCGGCAGTGCGGTCGGAGGCGTCTTCCGGTACGCATCGAGAAGCATTGCGGTGAACTCCGATTCGACGGAGTCGAGAACGGCCGTGTCGGCCGGGGCTCCGCTCTCGCGCAGCAGTCCCTCGATGGCCTGCCGCTTGCCCGTGCCCTTCCACCGGTCGAACCGATCGTCCGGAAGCGGCTCGCCGAGGTGCTTCTCGACGGTGTCGCGTAACGCGACGTACACGGCGCCGCCCTCGTCGACGCTCGTGCCGGCAATGTCCAAGGTAACCAGCGAAACCCGGGGTTCGGTCATGGGGGTGACTCCTTCACAGTTGAGCCACTCACAGGCGCGCCTGTCAGTGGGCGATCATCGACAGCACGTCGGCGATGACGTCGCTGTTGGTTCCGTGCGTCAGATCGAGCGTCCGGCAACGGTCGTAGTACGGGCTCAGATCCAGCCCGACGCCCAGGCCGTAGACCTCGACCGCGCGTTCGTCCTCGTGCCGTTCGACCACGACCTGGAGGTGGTGGTCCAGGTAGAACTCGTCGTTGGCCAGCGCGGTGGCGCCGTCCAGTGGGCTGCCGTCCGAGATCACGAACAGCAGCCTCCTGCCCGGGCCGCGGTCGCGCATCCGTGAGCACGCCCAGTCGACGGCCTCGCCGTCGACGCCCTCCTTGAACAGGTCGTCCTTGAGCAGTCCCGCGATGGCGGGACGCGCGCGGCGCCAGGTGGTCTCGGCGTCCTTGAACACCAGCTGCCGGACCTCGTTGAGACGTCCCGGATCGTCCGGACGGCCGGACCGGAGCCAGTCCCTGCGGGCCCGGCCGCCGTTCCACGCGGTGGTGGTGAAGCCGAGGATCTCGCACCGGGCGTCGGCCAGTTCCAGCGCCCGCGCGAACACGTCGACCAGGACGGCGACCGGTTCGCTGAACTTCTTCATCGAACCGGAGCAGTCGATGAGGAACGTCACCGTCGCGTCGTTCCGCGGTTCGGTGCGTTCGGCCCGGAAGAGTCTGCGTTCGGTGGGCGAGGTGACAAGCTGCGCGAGCCGGCGACCGTCGATGTAACCCTCGTCGCGCCCGCCCTCCCAGCCGTCGCGGTCGGGCTCGGACAGCAGGGTCTTCAGCTGCCGTCCGAGCTTTCGGACGTTGAGACGATTGTCTTCGATGCCGACGTCGAGGCGCCGGCGGAAATCCCGGAGCAGTTCGGGCCGGACGAGGGACGTGATCTGCCGGGTCTCGTCGTAGGCGCGGGTGAACACGCGGTACCCGTCCCCGCCGTCACCCAGCGCGCGGCTGTGGCCCGACGCGGCCGTCGCGAATGTGTCATTCTCGTCCGGCTCGAAGTCGAAGAGCAGGGAGAAGGTCGCGGCGCGGTCGTCGCGCCTCGTATCGTCGGACTCGTCCGCGTCCGCGGCCTGCTCCAGTCGTCGGCCGATCACGTCGGCGACGGCCAGCGCATGCACCGCGAAATCCGATTGCGAGTGCCGGGTTCGGCGTAGCTGCGGAAGCTGGTCACCGAGCACGGAGGCGAGGCCGAACCGGGTCGATTCGATCAGATCCTGCGTGGTCTCGGGTATCGGCTCGGCGGTGATCCGTGCCCGGCACATCTGGATCACCGTGAACAGCAGCATGCCGTGCACGGTCTCCGTCAGGCCGGACGCCACGAACTCCTGCGACCACCGCGAGAATCGGTGGGCGAGATTCGCGCGCACCCCGTCCCACGCGCCGGCGGCCAGCGATTCGACGCGGAACTGTTCGAGGGTTTCGAAGATCAGCCGACTCGGCGTGTCCTCCGGGTACAGGCTCCGGTGCAGGGCGGGATCGGTGTGGAGCAGTCGCAGCGCCATGCCGTCGCCCGCACCGCGGAAGGAGGCGACGTCGGCGCGGCCGAACGACGGGTGCAGGTGCGGGGCGGGCATCGGCACCCGCCGATGTCCGCGATGAAGTTCCGTTCCGCGGAAATGCAACTCACCCTGACCGGTCAGAGCGCGGATGCTGCCGGCGCAGAGTTCACGAACCTCCTGCCGACGACGGACCGATTCGGGGCACACGGGCAGTTCTGCCATGACCGCCCGCTCAGGCCGTGCTCGCCGCGAGCATCGCCGACCACTCGGGTTCCTCGTCGAAGCATCGCTGGAAGTACTCGGCGACGATGGGCCGCTCGGCCTCGTCGCACTTGTTGACGAACGACAACCGGAATGCCAGCGCCGGGTCGTGGAAGATCTCGATGTTCTCGGCCCAAGTGATCACCGTGCGCGGCGACATCAGCGTCGACAGGTCGCCGAGCCGGAAACCGTTGCGGGTCAGATTCGCCACGGCCACCATCGACGCGATCAGCGACCGCCCCACGGACGGCACCCGCGCGGACACGATCTCGATCTCCTGTTCCGCGGGGAGATGATCGAGCGTCGCGACGATGTTCCAGCGGTCGATCTGCGCGTGATTGAGCCGCTGCGCACCGTGATACATCCCGTTGAGGTTGCCCAGTCCGACCGTGTTGGCGGTGGCGAACAACCGGAACGCCGGATGCGGAGACAGCACCCGGTTCTGGTCGAGCAGGGTGAGTTTGCCGTCGCGTTCGAGGAGGCGCTGGATGACGAACATGACGTCGGGGCGGCCGGCGTCGTACTCGTCGAGGATGAGGGCGACGGGACGCTGCAGCGCCCAGGGCAGGATGCCTTCCTGGAATTCGGTGACCTGCTTGCCGTCTCGCAACACGACCGCGTCCCTGCCGATCAGGTCCAGCCGGCTGAGGTGGCCGTCGAGGTTGACCCGCACGCACGGCCAGTTGAGCCTCGCCGCGACCTGCTCGATGTGCGTGGATTTGCCGGTGCCGTGCAGTCCCTGCACCATCACCCGGCGGTTACGGTCGAACCCGGCGAGCAGGGCGGTGGTCACCGCGTGATCGAACCGGTACGCGTGGTCGACGTCGGGGACGTGGTCGACCGGTTCCCGGAAGGCCCGAACCGTCAGGTCGGTGTCGAGTCCGAACAGCTCACGCGCGGAGAGCACGTGGCTGGGTGCCGCAGTGGTCATTTCGGGCATGCGCCCTCCTTCAGTTCAGGTCTGCCGTTCCGTCGTCCTGGACCTCGTTCTCGATCTCACCGATGGCGTCGGCGGCCCGCCGCAACGCGGGTAGCAGTTTGAGCGCCTTGTCGGGGGTGAGTCGCATGACCGGGGCCTGGACTGCGATGCAGAGATTGGAATTACCTGTGGCGCAGGGGACGAGCACCGCGGCGCACACGAGGCCGGGCAGGAACTCCTCGTCGTCGATGGCGTAGCCGTCGCGGCGGACCTGCTTGAGTTCGGTCTCGATGAGTTCGACGTCGGTGACCGTCTTGTTGGTGTACCGCTCGAGCGGCATCCGCCCGAGGAGTCGCCGGCGCTGCGCGGGGCTGAGTTGCGACAGGATCATCTTGCCGCTCGCCGAGCAGTGCGCGGGCACCCGCGACCCCGCATGGAGTGTAAACCGAAGGGGTTCGGAGGTTTCCACGCGGTCGAGGTACACCACCTCGCTACCCGACAGGGTGGTGACGTTGCAGCTCTCGCCGAGTTCGGCGACGAGGTTGCGGAGGATGGCGTGCCGCGCCCCGTGGTGGGTGTCGTTGAGCAGCAGGTTCTCGGCGAAGCGGCGCAGGCGCACACCGGTGCCGTAGTGCCTGCCGTTGTTCTGCCGGGTGAGGAGTCCGGCCCCCTCGAGTTGCTGCAGCATGCGGTGCAGGGTCGGCTTGGCCATGCCCGTCTCTTCGACGAGCCCCTGCAACGTGAACAGCTGGTCCTTGGACGCGATCATCTCGAGCAGCGCGAACAGGCGGAGCGTCGGTGTGTCTCCGGGTAGCTCCGTCGTCGGGTGTCCGTTCGACTCGTCGATCCGGTGAATCTCACCCACGGTTCCTCCTAGGCAGAACGGCGACGCATTCGCATCATGTATCGAAAAATCATACATCTGGTTCCGGTTTTAGGAACATTCATTGACGAACCGTGTGACGTGGCCTACTGTCACTGCAGATCACAAAATCACGAACGAAACGTTCCGATTTTTGACATTCTCGGCCGGTTCCGGCGCGCCCCTGAAGGAGGATCACACATGACCAAGAAGAAGAACGGTGCCGATCGCACCGCTGTTTCCGGCGTACAGAAGATGACACCGTCGGAGGCGTTCGTCGAGACGATGGTCGCGAACGGCGTAACCGACATGTTCGGCATCATGGGATCGGCCTTCATGGACGCGATGGACATCTTCGCTCCCGCCGGAATCCGGCTCGTCCCAGTCGTGCACGAGCAGGGCGCCGGACACATGGCTGACGGATATGCCCGGGTCAGCGGACGTCACGGCATGGTCATCGGGCAGAACGGCCCAGGCATCAGCAACTGCGTCACGGCGATCGCCGCCGCATTCTGGGCGCACAGTCCCGTCGTCATCGTCACCCCCGAGGCCGGCACCATGGGAACGGGCCTGGGCGGCTTCCAGGAAGCCAACCAGCTGCCGATGTTCCAGGAGTTCACGAAGTACCAGGGCCACGTCAACAACCCCAAGCGCATGGCCGAGTTCACCGGCCGCTGCTTCGACCGTGCGATGTCCGAGATGGGCCCCACGCAGCTCAACATTCCCCGCGACTTCTTCTACGGCGAAATCGAGACGGAGATCCCGCAGCCCACCCGCCTCGATCGTGGCCCCGGCGGGGAGAAGAGCCTGAACGAGGCGGCGGAACTGCTGGCGCAGGCCAAGTTCCCGGTCATCGTCTCCGGCGGCGGCGTGGTGATGGCCGACGGCGTCGACGAGTGCAAGGCGCTCGCCGAGCGTCTCGGTGCCCCCGTCGTCAACAGCTACCTGCACAACGACTCGTTCCCCGCCAGCCACCCGCTGTGGACCGGACCGCTCGGCTACCAGGGCTCGAAGGCCGCGATGAAGCTGATCAGCCAGGCCGACGTCGTGCTCGCCCTCGGCACCCGCCTCGGCCCCTTCGGCACCCTCCCGCAGCACGGGATGGACTACTGGCCGAAGAACGCCAAGATCATCCAGATCGACGCCGACCACAAGATGCTCGGCCTGGTCAAGAAGGTCTCCGTCGGAATCTGCGGCGACGCGAAGGCCGCTGCCGTCGCGCTCACCGAGCGGCTCGAGGGCAAGGCCCTCGCGTGTGATGCCAACCGAGAGGAGCGCAGCAAGAAGATCGACGCCGAGAAGGCGGCGTGGGAGAAGGAACTCGACGAGTGGACCCACGAGCGCGACCCGTTCAGCCTCGACATGATCGCCGAACAGGAAGGCGAGGACGGCAACTGGCTGCACCCGCGTCAGGTGCTGCGTGAGCTGGAGAAGGCGATGCCGGAGGACGTGATGGTCTCCACCGACATCGGCAACATCAACTCCGTCGCCAACAGCTACCTCCGCTTCGAGAAGCCGCGCAGCTTCCTCGCCCCGATGAGCTTCGGCAACTGCGGTTACGCACTGCCGACCGTCATCGGCGCGAAGGCCGCGGCACCGGAACGGCCCGCCATCGCCTACGCAGGCGACGGCGCCTGGGGCATGAGCCTGGGCGAGGTCATGACGGCCGTCCGGCACGACATCCCCGTCACGGCGGTCGTGTTCCACAACCGGCAGTGGGGCGCGGAGAAGAAGAACCAGGTCGACTTCTACAACCGCCGCTTCGTCGCCGGTGAGCTCGAGAGCGAATCCTTCGCCGGAATCGCGCAGGCGATGGGTGCCGAGGGCATCGTCGTCGACAAACTCGAAGAGGTGGGTCCCGCGCTGCAGCGCGCGGTCGCCGCACAGATGAACGAGGGCAAGACCACGGTCATCGAGATCATGTGCACCCGCGAACTCGGCGACCCCTTCCGCCGCGACGCCCTGTCGAAGCCGGTTCGCCTGCTCGACAAGTACAAGGATTACGTGTAAATCCAACCGCTGCCAGCACGTGGCCTCCGGCGATCACGCCGGGGGCCACGTCCCGTGCGGTCCTGGTACCGACGATTCGACGCGGTCTGGACCTGTCGCTTTACCGCCGCGACCCCCACACTTCTGACGGAGACCACGACGAACGGAAGCGGAGCAACAGGGTATGGCGGCAACGGTGTGGGATCTGTCGCTGCCCGCCCTCCTCTTCGCCCTCGGCATCGTGGTGGCCGGTGGCGTCGTACGCGGCTTCGGGGGTTTCGGTGGTGCGATGGTGTGGGTCGCCGGACTCGTCGTCCTGCTCCCGCCGACGTCCGTGATTCCCACCGTGTTCGTCCTCGAGGTCGTCGCCAGCGCCGCGATGCTGCCCCAGGTGTGGCGACAGGTGCACTGGAAGTCGTTGCGCTGGTTGTTCGCAGGCACCCTGATCGGAATGCCGGTCGGCATGTGGGCGCTCACGCAACTGTCCGGTGACCTGGTGCGCGTACTGCTCGGTGCCGCCATCATCGGATCCGCCGTCGCCATGGCCGCCGTCCCCGACCGGCAGTCGCTGCCGGGCCCCGGTGTCACCGCCGCGACGGGAATGGCGTCCGGACTCCTCAACGGCGGCTTCGCCCTCGGCGGCCCGCCCGCCGTCCTCATGTACTTCTCCGCGTCCACCCACGTGGCCGCCGGACGCGCCTCGCTCGTCGTGTTCTTCCTCGTCATCGACGCCTTCGGCGCGGCGGGATCGGCCGCCGGCGGCCTCCTCACGCTGCCCGTCCTCGCACAGATCGCCCTGTTCACACCGCTCTGCATGCTCGGCGCCGCCGCGGGGAAATGGATGTTCGACCGCACCACCGCCCACCAGGTCCGCCAGCGCGTGCTGTGGCTGCTCGGCTTCCTCGGCGCCGCCGTCCTCGTGCAGGTGGCGTTGCGGTAGAGCTGCTACTCCCCTGCGGTGTCGGAGGTCGTGTCGCCCGAATCGCGGTGGAACAGTCCGAGACTCAGCACCGAGCGCTGCAGGCCGTCGAGGGTTCGGGGATCCCAGCCGGTCAGCTGCTGCCAGCGGTCGAGTCGGTAGGTGATCGAGTTCGCGTGGAGGTGGATGTCCCGGCCGGCCGCGCTGATGGAGAAGCCGTTGCGGGCGAAGGCCGACACCGCCTCGACGAGGTGGGGGTGGTCGGCGGCGACGGTGGCCCCGGGTTCCAACAGCGTGGTGAGTTCGGCGCGATGATCTGCCAGCGTCGCGGCGACCCATTCGTCGGCGAATCGGACCACGGCGCCGGTGGGCGAGGCCAGTTGCAGGACCCGCCGCGCGTCGGTGATGCTCATCGCCGCTCCGGCCAGGCCGGGGCGGTCCAATCCGACACCGACGGTGGTGCCCGGGTGGCTGAGGCGGACCTCGCGGATGATGTCTTCGACCGGTGCGTGCTGGCTCAGGGCGACGATGACGGTGCCGTGCCCGCTGCATTGAGTGGTGCCCGGGATCGTGTCGAGGGTGCGTTGCAGCCGTTCGAGCTGCGCTTCCGACCATTCCTCCGCGGCGACGCACACCGCTCGAAACCCGTGTTGCGGTGTGAACCCGAGCGCCTCCGCCAGCTCGCGCACATCACGGTCGTCTCCGTCGGGGGACCTTGCGAGTGCCTCGAAGAACCGGTACCGCACGCCCGCGCGGATGGTCTGTTCGCTTCGGGTCGCGTCCGTGTGTCCGACGGCGACCGCGCTGGTGGCGGTGTGGACGAGATCCCACATCATGCCGCCTGCACGCAACAGGTCGGTTGTCGGTTCGGCCGCTCTGGCGACCATCGTGTTCCATAGTTCGCGGGACGCGATGTGGTACG
Source organism: Rhodococcus sp. P4_B6 (assembly GCF_056402215.1). NCBI lineage: Bacteria > Bacillati > Actinomycetota > Actinomycetes > Mycobacteriales > Nocardiaceae > Rhodococcus > Rhodococcus sp. P4_B6. The sequence continues at coordinate 108,981 of NZ_JBFUHV010000015.1, forward strand.
TCTCGATGACGTCGGACAGTGGTAATCCCTGCATTGCCCGGCGCCGGCCGAGCTGACGTGAACGCTCGAGGACGTCGTCGGCGAGGGGTTCGCACTCCGCGAGGGCGCGCAACGTCGCCGCGAGCTGCCGGGCGATGTACTCGTGCTGTTCATCGATCGGAACGGCAGCGTACGACTGCAACTCGGCACGGATCTGACGCACCGATCGGTCGGTTACCGACTCGATCTCCTCCGAGACCTGCCGGCACAACCGCTGGATCGTGTCTTCACCCGCGGACTCGGGCACTTTCCCCTCGCATTCCACACTCCCGTGAAATTCACGAACCGCTTCGGCGTTTTCCGGGATTCGCCCATGGCCCGCGGGGAGTGACTCGGACCACACTAGTGCCAGAGTGCACGTCGCCAGGCACCGGACCACACCGCGACGCCGGTCGACGCAGTCAGAATAGGAGCCCAACAATCATGTCCAACGAGGCAAAAAGCGCCTTACTCGCGATAGGTGTCCCGTTCGCCGGGGTTCTGGGCGGCATCGTGGTCCTGTCCGGATCCACGGCCGCGGTCTTCGGAGTTCCGATCCTGTTCGCGTGGTTGTTCCTGTGGATGCCGCTCACCTCGCTGTGCCTCCATCTCGCCTGGAAGCTATTCGACCGCAAAGACTTCGAAGCTGCCGAACGTGCCGAATCCGCCGCTGCGGGCAGTGGGATCGGAGAACAGTCATGACCGCGGCGTTCTTCACGCTCGTGCTGATCCTCGCCCTCGGGGCGGGCGTGCTGTCGCGGCGCGGCAGCAAGAAGGAGATCTCCGACTACCTGGTGGGTGGCCGGTCGTTCGGTCCGCTGCTGGTCTTCATCCTGGGGGCGGGTGAGGCGTACAGCATCGGCACCCTGATCGGGTTCCCCGGCGGCGTGTACGCGCACGGCGCGAGCTACGGCGTCTGGTTCATCGGGTACATCCTGCTGGCCTACCCGATCGGGTACTTCTTCGCGCCCTACCTGTGGCGGGCGGGCAAGCGGTACGGCGCCATGACGTTGCCCGATGTGGCCGGACGCCACTTCCGGTCGCGGGGACTGGAATTGACGATCGCTATAGCGTCGGTCGTATTCCTCATCCCGTGGGGGCAGCTTCAGCTCGCCGGTCTGCAGATCGCGCTCACCGGGCTGGGGATCTCCATCGATCCCACCGTCGCGGTGTTCGCGGGAGCGGCACTCGCGCTGCTGTTCCTCATGCTGTCCGGGGTGCGCGCCCCCGCATTCGTGTCCTACGTCAAGGACACCGCCCTGCTGCTCGGCGCCGTCCTGATCGGACTGGCGGCAGTGATCGAGACCGGTGGCACCGAGAAGCTGTTCGCCGCGGCGGCAGCCAGTGGTGGCGGCTCGGCCTCGCACTCCACGGTCACCGGGTCGTCGCTGACGTTCGTCCTGACGACCATCGTGTTCCAATCGGTGGGGTTCTTCATCTTCCCGATCATCGTGCAGGCCGTGCTCGCGGCGAAGTCCGAGGCGACGATCAAGCGGGTCGCCAAGTTCAATCCCCTGTACATGCTCATGTACCCGTTCCTCGTCGCCGCCGCCTTCGGGGCGATCACGCTGCTGCCGACCAAGCTCGAGGGCACGGAATCCGACCAGGTGCTCCTGCAGTTGTCGCGACAACTGTTGCCCGAGTGGCTGACCGGCGTCGTCGCGGGCGGCGCGGCCCTCTGCGCGATCGTGGTGCTGTGCGGGGCGGCCCTCGGTATCGGTGCGATCGTGTCGCGCAACATCATTCCCGGGATCCCCGAATCCCGCCAACGGATCTGGGTACGCGGAGTCGTCGTGGCGTATCTGGCGATCTCGCTCCTGCTCACCCTCGCGACCCCTCAGCTCCTGCTGACCCTGGTCAACACCGCGTACTACGGCGTCACACAGGCCGCCGTGGTGTTCGCGACGATGGTCTTCGGCTGGAAACTGCGCCCCTCCGCCCTCGCGATGGGCGTGGTGCTCGGTGACGTCGTGGTGCTGTGGCTGTATCTCGACAAGCACGGCCCCGTGTCCGTGTGGCTCGCCGAGCACGGTGTCAACCTCGGCGCGGCCGCACTGGTCCTCAACATCCTGTTCGTGGTGGCGACGCGGTTGTTCTGGCCGGCCACCGACCCCGTCCGCGGCCTTCGCACCGAAGGTCGCACACCCGCCGCCGTGAAATCCACGGCCACTCCCAGCCAAGTAGGTGCCTGAATGTCCCGAACACTGCTCACCGCCGATGCGATCCACACCCAGGACCCGTCGTCGCCGACCGTCGAAGCGCTGGTCATAGCCGGCGACCGCGTGCTCGCGACCGGCACCAGGAAGGACATGGCCGACTGCGCCGGGATCGGCGCCCGCCGCGTCGACCTGCCCGGCGCCACGGTGATCCCGGGACTCATCGAGTCGCACATCCACCCCACGTACGCCGGTCTCACCGACGGTTGGGCGGACTGCCGGACGCCACCGTGCCGGTCGATCGCCGACATTCAGCAGGCGCTGCGTGCCTCGGCCGGCGGCAGCGGCTGGATCCGGGGGTGGGGTTACGACGACACCCAGATCGCCGAGGGACGGCACCCGACGCGGACGGATCTCGACGCGGTCAGCATCGACAGGCCGGTCATCGTGCTGCACATCTGCGGGCACTTCGCCGTCGCCAACACCGCCGCACTCGCGGCGGCGGGCATCGACGAGTCGACGGTGCCGATGGACGACCCGCTCTTCCCCCGCGGGGACGACGGCCGGCTGACCGGGATGGCGTGGGAAATCGATGCGGTGTCGAGGCTCACCGCGGCGGTTCCCGCGCTGACCGAGCAGGAGGTCAACGGTGCCTTGCTCCGCAGCCTGCTGTCGGCGCGGGCACGGGGAATCACCACGATCCACGATCTCGGGGTGGGTCTGTCGGCGGGCGAGCAGGAGCTGGCCGCCTACCGCTCACTGGACGTATCGGGTGAGCTACCGGTCCACGTCGTCGGGTTCCTCCGCGGCGACCTCGCGCTGCAGGCCGTCGACGACCGGGGAGTCACGTTCGAGCACGCACCCGCGGCCGGAGCGCACTTCCGGCTGGCCGGCGCGAAATTCTGGGCCGACGGATCGATCCAGGGACTGTCCGCCGCACTCCGCGCCCCGTACGCCTGCGACCCCGGTCATCACGGCGACCTGCTCTACCCGCAGGAGCAACTCGACGAGATGATCCTGCGGGTGCACCGCGCGGGTGGTCAGGTCGCCGTGCACGCCAACGGCGACGCCGCCGTCGGCGCCGCGATCACGTCGCTGCGGCGGGCGCAGGCCACCGACGGCCGGGTGGGACGGCACCGCATCGAACACTGCCAGGTGAGCGCACCGAGCGACCTGGCCGCGATCCGGGAAGCCGAACTCGGGGTGAGTTTCTTCGTCAACCACGTCTTCTACTGGGGCGATCGCCACCGCGACCGCTTCCTCGGCGCCGAGCGGGCCGCCGACATGGATCCCCTGGCCTGCGCCGACGAACTGGGTCTGCGATTCGGGCTGCATTCGGACTGTCCGATCACGCCGATGGACCCGCTGGCGACCATCCGCACCGCGGTCACCCGGATGACACAGGGCGGCACCGTGCTCGGCGGGAACCAGCGGATCGGAGTGGATCGCGCGATCCGGGCCATGACCGTCGACAGCGCGTACCTGGTCCACGACGAGACTCGCGTCGGCAGCCTGACCGCCGGCCGTCGCGCGGACCTGGTGGCGTTCGACGGCAGCCTCGGCGATCTCGGAGACGGCACCGTCGACATACCCCGTCCGGCAATGGTGATGATCGACGGAGAAGCGGCAGACATGCACCCAGCCCGGGTGTAAGTGATTCAGCTGCAATGGAACTGGAACCCGTCCTCGCCGATCAGGTGAGGGCGGGTTCCCGTTGCCGGCGGAAGCTCCGGGAGCTCCCGGAGGCACTGAGCGGCGACTGGGCGGCGGAAATGAAGTACGACGGGTGCCGCCTCTCGGCGGCGGTCAGGGGCCGGTCACCTACCTTCCGTTCGACGTTCTCTCTGCCGACGGTTCCGATTTGATGGCGGCGCCGTATCTGGAGCGCCGTGCAGCTCTCTCCGACCTCGGTCACGCGCTGCCCGGGGTCGGCGTGCCCGTGCAGATCTTGCCGCACTGGGAAGGAGCGGACGGTGCCGTCATTCTGGAGGCCGCCAGAAATTCCGGGATGGAGGGCGCGGTTTTCACACGGGTGGGGTCGCCCTATCCGCCGGGTCAGCGCACTCGGTCGTGGCGGAAGGTTCTCCTTCGCACGAGGAGCTCTTGCTTGATTGTTGGTTGGATCGCGGGCGGGGGTGCGCAGCGGAACATGGTCGGCTCCCTCGTCCTCGGAGCATGCGATGACCAGGGCGTTCTTCGCTACGTGGCAATGGCGGGACTGGGCTCACGATGGCGGTGCGCCGCCAGCTGAAGGAGAAGCAGGCCACGCTCGAACGCCGCACCAGCCCGCTCGGAACCGATGCCGCGGCAGCGGAGGCCACGGGATCGTGCGCTGGGTCGAACCGGCGATTGTGGTGGACGTCGTTATCTGCGCACACGCCTGTCTCACTGCCCTTGAGCTGAGCATCTCTAAAGCAGTGCGCTCTGATTGACTTGTTGAACACAACACGCTCATGGGGTGCGGGTGGCTGTCGTATAAACACTTATGCAGCACCTTGGTGAAATCGCAGGTAAGCCCGATTTTCGCTCTGCAGGGCGAGCTGGGCGGACGCCGACCTCTTCCGGATCCGGTAAGCCGAGAGACCCTGTCTCTGGACTAATTGCCGATTCTCGGGTCGTCACCCTTCAGTGCCACAGCGTGGCGGCGACGACTGCTTCGGTAGCGGGGGCGCCGGGAAGGCCGGGCTCGCTGCGGGAGAATCGCGGCGCGGGCCGGTGCTGGGTGACCCCGTCCAGTTCGATGAGGGAGCCGCGGGCTGCGATGTGCGGGTTCCGCGGTGCCTCGGCGAAGGTCAGCACCGGTGTGGCGCAGGCGTCGGTGCCGTCGAAGATCGCCGCCCACTCGTCGCGGGTCCTGGTGAGGAACACCTCGGCGAACAGTTTCTGCACCTGCGGCCAGCCGCTCCGGTCGTTCTGGGCCGGCAGGTCGGCCGGGTCCAGACCCAGGCCCTCCAGCAGCAGTGCGTAGAACTGCGGCTCCACCGCACCGACGGCCATGTACCGGCCGTCCGCGGTCTCGTAGGTGTCGTAGTACGGTGCACCGGTGTCGAGCATGTTCACCCCGCGCTCGTCCGACCACCGGCCCATGCCGCGGAAGCTCCACATCATGTGCGACAACGCCAGGGTGCCGTCGACCATGGCCGCGTCGACGACCTGACCCTTGCCTGATGTGTGCCGTTCGATCAGCGCAGCGAGGATGCCGAACACCAGGAACATCGAGCCGCCGCCGAAATCGCCGACCATGTTCAGCGGCGGCACCGGGCGCTCCCCCTTCCTGCCGATCGCGTGCAGCACACCGGTCAGCGAGATGTAGTTGATGTCGTGGCCGGCCGCCTGCGCGAGCGGACCTGCCTGTCCCCAGCCGGTCATCCGGCCGTAGACCAGGCGCGGATTGTGCGCCAGTGCGACGTCCGGTCCCAGGCCCAAGCGCTCGGTGACGCCGGGGCGGAAGCCTTCGATGAGCACGTCTGCCCGCTCGATGAGGCCGAGGACGAGCTCGATCCCGGCAGGATCTTTGAGGTTCGCTTCCACGACGCGGCGGCCGCGCTGGGTCTGGTCGCGGCGCTGCCCGACAGTCGGCAGCAGACCGGCCCGTTGTACGCGGACCACGTCCGCGCCGAGGTCGGCGAGCAACGTCGCAGCGTGCGGGCCGGGACCGATGCCCGCGAGTTCGACGATGCGAACACCGATGAGAGGTCCGTTTCCGGTGGTGGTCGCCATGAATGCTTCCTCTGCTTCTCTGGGGATGGAATCTGTTGTGGTGCGCTAAATGTTCAGCGAACGGTGGGGGTTGCGTGAGGGCAAGGGGTGGTCACGGAGTTCCTGCCCGGTCGTTTTCGGCAAACATCGCGCGGGGTGGATCTTCGGATCGGGAGGATCCGAAGATCCGTGAGAAGTGCGATGACGGCGCAGACGAGGTTGATGATGCCGAGGATTTGGAAGGCCGAGGCGTAGCCGGTTGCAGCGTCTGGTGCCGCATCGACGAGTCGTCCCATGAGGTAGGGGGCGAAGAGGCCGCCGAGGGACATGATGGCCAGGAAGATACCCAGTGCACCGGCAACCTGCCGTGGTGGACAGATTTCGGACAGTCCCGAGTTCAGCAGGGGGAAGGCGATGGCGCCGAGTCCATAGCCGAGGGAAACCAGGACGACGGCGATGACCGGGGTGTGGATGTAGGGCAGCGTGACCAGTGCCAGCCCGCACAGGAGGATCCCGATGCTCGGCACGATTCCCCGGATGACGCGTGAGCTGGCGCCTCGGACGAGGAGTCGGTCGCCGATGGACGTGGTCAGCAGCAGGATCACGAACACGGCAATGCTGGGAATGCCGAACATGGCGCCGGCCTGGACCCGCGTGTACCCCAGTCCGACTTCGAAGTATGAGGGCAGCCAGGTGAGGATGACGGTGGAGACGGCATACATGGAGAAGACTGCCGCAGCGCCGCCCAGGAATGTCGGTGTCCGGAAAATTGTGACCCACGGGACGCGCGTGGTGGTGGTGTCCGGGGTGGCGGCGTCGTTCGCGGGATCGTCGGCCGCGGAAGAGCGTCCCCCGTAGGGGCCTTCTCTCCAGAGAAGCAGCCAGGCACCACACCAGATGACGCCGACGGCAGCAAGGGTGAGGACCGCTGCGCGCCAGCCCCAGTTGGTTGCGACCACTGCGAGCGCGGGAGCGAACAGGACCTTCGCCAGTGAACCCGACACACTGATACATGCCGAGGGGAACGACCGCTTCTCGGTGGGGTGCCACGAGTACACGCCGGTGTGGACGAGGGCGCTTGACGGTCCTTCGGTCAAGCCGAGGAACATTCGGCTGATCAGCACCATCGCGAAGCCGGCCACCACGACGAGCGGAACCATCGACACGGCCCAACCGACGGACAGCAGTACCAGGGCCCAGCGCAGTGACATCCACTTGTTGAGCAGGCCGGCGAACAATCCGCCGATGGTGAAGGTGAGGAAGAAAGCGCTGCCGATCAGACCGATCTGGGCGGAAGTGAGCCCGAATTCCTTGGCGACCGGTTGTGCGATGATCCCGAACACGGCCTTGTCGGCCCAGTTGATCATGTACAGAAACATCAATAACCCGGTGAAACCCCAGGCCTTGCCGCGGGACTCATCTCCCGGCCGCAGGACGGCGGGTCTAACGCGGATTCCCGCAAGGTCGTCATGGGCGATCAGGCTGGCGTTGGCTGGGATCGGGTAGTGCCCGATTGGCTTTGTCTCTCTGCGGCTTCGGCTTCTGAGGTAATTACTTCCAGCGCCGGCTGGGGTAGGTTTCGCTGCCTGTCGCAGCTTGTATCCGTATCACGTTGTG
>NZ_JBFUHV010000016.1:0-114003 GCF_056402215.1 Rhodococcus sp. P4_B6
CCTCCACACGGTATCCACGACGGTCGCGAACCCCGTGGAGTTCACGGTAAGCCGACCACACACCCGCCGGCGGCCGAACGCATCCTTTCCGGCGGCACCGTCCCACCCCCGCCGGGACGTGTCATCTCCCCAGTTCAGAGCGCTCTTCGGCGTTGTGGCGGCGGTCATGGCGCACGGAATCTACGACCTCCCTGACCACCGTCGACCGGCTGCGCACCCACGCTGCAGGACCCAGCGGCAACGGCGCGCCGAAGGTTCTGGTCCGCGGCGACTCCGCTGCCGGCCAGACCAGGACCGATGCTGTGCGAAGGCTGCGCCGTCGCTCCTAGGGTTCCGGCAGAACGCGTCGCTGCTCTCTAGCGCCTTCTGAGCGCGGCAGCCTCCTCGTCGAGCCGGTAGAGCAGGCTGCAGGCTGCAGGCTGCAGGCGAACATAATGGCCTGCACCGCGTTGCTGCGCCTGCTGTACTGGCGCGCGCTCACGGCACCCTCACCGGCGATCCGAAACTGACGAAAGCGACCACCGGCACCCTCCGGCGCACCCTCGTCTCGGTCCCCGCCCGCATCGCCTCCTCGGCGAGGCGATTGACCCTGCGCCTCCCGCAGAACTGGCCGTGGGAAACAGCGTGGCACAACTTGTTCGACAACACCTTCGGTCGCGCACACCCGATCGTCACCTAACGCCCAGGACACCTATCCGCCCTCAACGCGAAAGCCTCAGTGGAACAACCCGACACGAGAGGTCGGATGCTCAACCACGCCCACACACCGTCCCCTGCCGCCCAACGAAACTCGCAGCGATCAGGTCAGCGAATCGGTGAATTTCACGCTATGGTGTGAAACACATCTCAAGTGCCGGTCTCGCCGGCATGCTCAGCGCCGACCGGATCCGGAGAACCGCCTGTCGTGTCAGTCCTGTCAAGCTTCGTAAGGAGTGTCGCCGACACTCTGCGCGGTCCCTATTCTGAAGCCGAGTACGTGATCGCAGCGGCCGGAATGGCCGAGGAAGACCAGCGGATCGCCGACCAAATCGACCACAACGCCGTCGACCAGTTCCTGGCATCACCCGAGCTGCGCGAGACGCTGACCGATGCCGCGGTGCTCACCGAGGGCGCGTTCGGCAAGCTCACAGGCGCGCTGACCGGTGAGAACGAGCGCGCCGACGAGTTCATTCGGCTCATCGGCGCGTATCTCTACCAGTCGCGCCGGATGCGGATGACGGACGATGGAGCGGCCCCGGATGACGTCGAAGCCTCGGACGAGAACCGGTAAGTGCGATGCGAGTAGAGGGCGCTCATCCAGGGATTCGCGCCGTTCTCCAGGCTCCGACGAGCGAAGCATTCTCCGACAAGGAGCGTGGTTCAGTCGGTCTGGAGCAGACCACGAGCCTGTCCTTGGCCCGCGCTCTCGCAGTTGGGTGTCTTAGCCGCCTGGATACAAGCCGTAGGTCAGTCGACATCTGGGATCCCGCAGCAGGTTCTGGATTTGCAGGCCTCATGCTTGTCACTGCACTGGAATCGGCCGGATTGCAGGTCCGGTATCGCGGCCAGGACATCAGCGAAGGCGCGGTCGTGGCGAGCCGGGATCGCTTCAAAGCTGTTGCCGACGCGGAACTGGCTCTAGGAGACACTCTCGAGCACGATGACTTCGAGGACTTCGAAGCCGACCTGGTGCTCGTCGACGCTCCRTGGGGCGCGGACTGGAGGGGTGCCGCGTCGGCTGTCAGAGCGCGTCAGCGTTCGGGCGCGTTCAGATTCGGTCTTCCGCGAGGTTCCGACAGCACGTGGCTCTTCATCTCACTGGCGCTTGAGAAGTTACGGCCAGCGGCCGATGGCGGCGGACGGGTCGCAGCTCTCGTTAGCCCCAGGGCATTGAGTTCCGGAGGTGCCGACGAACTTGTGCGGCGGAAGATCGTGGATGCTGGCTTGCTCGAGTCGGTGACACGATTGCCGGAGGGTCTCGCCCCGAATACGTCGATTCCTCTGTACTTGCTGACCTTGACGAACCATGACAGCAAGAGCCAGCGCGGCAAGGCGATGATTGCCGACCTTCAGACCCAGTTCACGAGTGAACGCCGTCATCGTTCGATGCCCGTCCAGGCATTCGAGGAGCTCGAGTCGGGACTGAGGGCATGGAAGGCGGGGCCCCGGAACCGCAGCGTCAGCCTTCGGCAGTTCATCCGCAGGGAGGCGCAACTCTCGCGTGTGTCCAGCGAAGGGAACCAGCTCTCGTGGCGTCTCACGACGTACAACGACTCACCGATCGACGCTCTGCTCCTGAAGGCTCGATACGGTCCAGGTTCCGGCGTCTCGGTCAGCGAAGAGCAGCGCGAGTTCGTAGACCTGAACCCCAGCCGCATCTTTGGCGATAATTCTCGTGAGTTGCTCGCTGATCTGGCGGCGAACGGCTGGCCCGGCCGACGGCTCAGCACTCTCCTTGCGCGAGAGCCCATATCGGTCAAGGACTCGACCGGAGTGGCCCACGGGCAACTTTTCATCCCGACAACGCGTGTCGGCACTGTCTCCGTTGATGCAGCTGGCTCAGGATCCGATGGCCGAATCCTCTCGATCGCACTCGACGGCGATCTGGTTGAGCCAGCCTTCTTGGCTGCGTGGCTCAACTCGGAGCAAGGGATCGCCAGCCGGCGCAGGGCGATCGATGCCAGCAGCTCCGGCACGCATGTGGTCGCACTGAGGTCTGACCCCCATTCGCTAATGCGGTGGGCCGACGAGCTCATCATCCCGGCTCCCAGCAAGGCGGTGCAGTTCGCTCTCACTTCAGCCGACGAACGCCTTGCGTCGTTTCAGGCTGAGCTGAGCAGCCAGCGAGAAGGTATCTGGGCCTCGCCCGAGGACGCGGAGGAGGTCGTGAGCAAGCTCGCGGACGCGTTCGATGACTCGCTCACTGCATGGTTCGAGCAGCTTCCCTTCCCCGTCGCATCAGCTCTGTGGACAGCGGAAACGGCAACCTCGCTCGGAGACCAGTTGCAGGCGTACCTCCATGCCTGGGAGGCTCTCGTGACCTTTCACGCGACGGTACTGCTGTCTGCCTGCCGAAGCGATCCGGGTAGCAGCGCCGAGATCGAAGCGGCCATTCGACAGGCGTTGAACGACCAGCACATCGGCATCGAGCGGGCCTCGTTCGGGACCTGGGTGGTCATCCTGGAGAGGACTTCCAAGCATCTTCGCGCTGCTGCCGACAGCGGCGATGCGGACGAGGTTGCGCGTATCCGTGCGACGTTCGGTGATCTCAGTGAGTCCGCGATTGAGCGTCTGATTGCGAAAGACGTCGTCAACAAGTTCAAAGAGGTGAACTCGAAGCGCAACCGATGGAGTGGCCACGGCGGGCACACATCCGAGGAGGAGCGGAGGGGACAGGTTGACTCTCTTGTATCGGACCTACGCGAGCTTCGCCAGCTTCTTGGCAACGTCTGGGCGCAGCTCCTCCTCGTCCGCGCCGGGAGTGCCAAGCGCGGCCGTGACGGGTACACCCAAGCTGCAGAAGTAGCACGCGGTACTCGCTCCCCATTCGTCACGAGGAACTTCAGGGTGGGTGACGCCATGCTCGACGGCGAGTTGTATCTGGTGCGCGATGGCTCGCAGTCGCCGCTGCGTCTCTGCCAGTTCGTCCAGCTCCGCGCGGCTCCGCACAATGCCCAGTACACGAGCTACTTCTATAACCGCACTGAAGGGTCCAGGGTTCGTATGGTCAGCTACCAGTACGGGCCGGCGAGCGAAGTGGGGGACGATGCGGAGAGACTCCGCCACGAGTTCGGGGCGCTGGTACTGGAATGACTCTGACGCTCGAGCCGATCCTGCGGAGCGCTGGCATCGACCCCGCGAACGCCCAGGTGATCCGCCACGCCTACGTCCGTGAGCACGAGGACACGGGTCTGGCGGGCATCGACGCCGACTCCACCGATGAGGCCATCCTGGCGTACACGAGTCGGCAGTCGGCGAAGCCACGGACCTTCCCGGTCGTGCCGCCCAAGATCTGGGTTGTCTTCGTTCGCGAGGGCGGCGACCGCGCGCGCTTGTGGTCGGTCATCGAGAACCGCGGCGAGACATCGACCGACGGCACACACCGCCTGTTCGACCTCGTCATCTCCGAGCACATGGTGGAGCTCAGGAACCGTCTCGTAATCGGCTGGAGGTCGCCGCGCACCTGGCGGCTCAATGGTCCAACCGCCGCCGGTTACCCGGTCATGGAGATCGCCGACGCCCAGCCGGTCCCGTTCCCCGGCTTCGACCGGCTCGTCCTCGACCGTGCGCAGCTCCAGTCGGTGATGCGCGAACACAGGTACGCGGCCTGGAGGACGGCGCTCTCATCGGTGGTCGGCGTCTACCTCATCACCGACACGGGGGACGGCCGCCAGTACGTCGGCAAGGCCGACGGCGCGGAGAGCATTCGCCAGCGCTGGAGCGCTTACGCGGCCAACGGCCACGGCGGCAACGTCGAGCTGCGCAACGTCGATCCGACCGGATTCCGCTTCTCAATACTGAGGGTCTTCGACCCGGCGACGCCGACGACGGTGATCGACGAGGCGGAGAGCCATTTCAAGTTGGCGCTGGACACCAGGAAGCACGGCCTGAACCGGAACTGAACGTGGGGCTGACCCGTGGTCGTTGACGCGGCTTGGGTCGCGGCCGCTCATCCTCGAAGGGATCGCCGATCTCAGCGACCTGGCGGCGGTGTCTGATCGATGTGCGCGCGCAGGTTCGCGTAGCGGTCGCCTCTTTGCGCTGGAGCACCGTCCGGGTGTTCAGCAGTCGGCAGAGGCTCAGGCGGTGCGATGAACAGGTCATCGTCAGACGTCACCGTGCTCTCGATAGAAGGCTTGAGCTGGGTGTCGTCGTTGACAGAGCCAACGGCGAGTTCCAACCCTGCGGGGCAGCAGCGGTGGCCGCGATATCGACCTCGTCTGGCTGCGACCAGTCAATCGACTGTGTGATGTCGAGGTACTCGTTGGTGGCGTCGACGTCGGTTCGGGCGAGGCCCTGGTCGTCGTTTTCGATGGCGAGTATCTGAGAGCCGCTGCTGGCGTGAATCTTCCATCCGTGCGGGGCGGTGATGTCGATTGCGAGTGCGTCTCCGCTTCCGTAGCAGCGAGCGTCGAGCTGGTCGGGGCGTGGCGTGGTGTTTCAGTGTCCGAGTAGTCCTCTCCCCAGCCGGTGATGATGCTGCCCAGATCGGTGCTCGCATCGGTGACGATCACTCCGCTGGTCGAGGCTGAGACCGCCGCGGCCATGCGGCCCTCGTCGCCTCCGCAGGCGGTCAGCGCGGTGATGGCGCCGACGGCAAGTGCGACAGCGGCAGCTGTCCGGCGGGGCCGCCTGTGGGACAGGGTCATCGGTTCGTGGTTCCTTTCGGTGATCGGTGGCCATGCCGCCCGGTGGGCGGGGTTACTTGAAGACGTCGACGAACCAGCGGCCATCGGTCTTCTGGGTAGTGACGGTCTGGGTGCCGCGGTCCACCGGTTGTCCGGGCTTCATCAGGGAGAGGTCGACCAGGTAGACCCCGTCGGATAGCTTGATCGTGCGGATGCAGTAGTTGGTGCCGACCGGCACAGCGTCGATGAACTTTTGCAACTCGGGTGCGGGCTGCACCGATGAAGTAGGTGTCGCAAGCGCTCGTGCGGCTTCCCCGTTGCGCTGGCTGTAGTACGCGTGGTTGAACGCTGCGATGACGCCCGCACCGCTCTTCTGATCACCGCGATCGGCGCGGCAATCGCCGTCCCCTGCAGCCTCCGGTTCCTCGACCCTTTCAGGTTCGGGCAGGTTGAGCGTGGGCAGTCCGTTCTCGTCGGTCGGGGCGGCCGCCGTCATCGCAGCCTGAGCTGGATCGGGGTTGTCCTCGCGCATCTGGTCGTTCGCCACCACCACGGCCGCAACGATGGCGGCGGCCATGCCAATTGCGGCTTCGGTCTTCACGTATGGGCGGCGACCACCGGCAGGGTCACGCGTTCTCCGGGCTGCTGTCGGTAATGGCTTGGCCGGCCCCCCGGGCACCGCATCAGTGGTGGGAGTGCCTGGGGGGACGTTGCCGGTGGGTGTACCACCGAGAAGGTCGATTACGGCGGGATGCCGCGAGGACTTACGTCCGAGGTTCGGCTTCTTCATGGTGTTGCACCCACTCTCTCGGTATCAGTTGCCGTGCGCGACGCCGCCGCCGACGGCGCTGGCCAGCAGGTTCCCCGCCAGACCCGGCGTGGCGTCGTTGAAGAACGAATTGAGGGTGTTGTTGACCTGCTCGATCGCTTGCTGTCCTCCGGGCTGGGCCGAGGCGAAGTCGCGGGCCTGCTGGTCGATCGCAGGCGCAGACTCGACGGTGTCCTGCACGGCCGACGCGGCGGCCTGTCCGATCGGGCCGGAGTTCTCCCAGTCGGTGAGGACCGTTTCGGTCTGAGCGGTCACTGCCTCCTGGTCGATGTCCGGGACTTCGACCTCGTGGGGTTCGCCCTTGTCGCCCGCCGCGAGCGGGGTGACCGCGGCCACTGCGATGCCGCCGCCGACCAGGGCGCCAGCAGCAGCGGCGGGGATACCCGCTGCCGCGGCACCGATACCCGCGCCCGCGGCGGTGCCGATGACGCCGACCGGCACCCATCCAATTCCGGGGAGGAAGACGGTGCCCGCGGTCATTCCGGCGATGCCGCCGATAGTGCCGCCGACCAGAGCGCCTGCGGTGGCGGCCGTCGCGCCTGCGGTGAGGGCACCGACTGTCGCCCCTGCTGCTCCGGCACCGACCTGGGCGGCGGCGATCCGGTCGGCTCGGTCGGTCTCGACACCCATCGATCGCCAGGCCGTCGACACCCCTGATTCGACCACCGCGAAGGTGTTGTTGGTGCGGTCCTTGTCCTCGTCGGTGATCCAGTTCGGCTGCTTGATATGCATTTCACCGATCCGGAGGGTGTCGCGTGGAGCGATGATCGGAGCGGTCGGCGCGACGGCGGTCGGCAGGTGCAACTCCTGCACCTGGACCGGTGCGACGTAGTAGTCGTCCGGCGTGACGTACGAGTCGTTTTCGTAGTCGTAGTTCGGCAATGCTCGCCATTCGATGTCCTGGTACGCGGCGGGCGGGGCGACCCAGTACTCCGGTTCCGCCGGCGCCTCGGGGACGTATGCGGGCTCGGCCTCGGGTGCCGGTGTGGAGGTGGTGGTTCCGCCCTGAGTGTCGGCTCCGGTCACACCTTCTTGGTTGCTTCCACCGGTGACACCTCCCTGGATCGGCGCGGCCACCGCGGACGGCGACAGGGCGATTCCGGAGGCCAGGGCAGCCGTGGCTACCGCCAGGGCAGTGGCCGCGTGCGTAGCGTTGGCTCGACGGTGCCGGCCACCTGCGCGGCGCGCGGCCCGATTGCCGGCGGGGATCTGGTTGCTCATCTCGAATGTGCCTTTCAGCTGGGATCGGCCCGAATGCGGCCGGTGAACGAGGTGGGTCGGAGAAGTCCTCGAAGTGACGTCCGGCTCGGGACTGGCCGGACCAACGCATCAGCCAGCGGCACGGTCCATCAGGCCGATGGCGGTCGAGGCGAGCACGGTCAGCGCCTCTTGGGTCTGACGGCGCAACTGAGGCAACGCGATGCGCTTGCCGCCGGCGAACAGTGGCTCGTACGGCATCCGGCATACCGGTACCGCCAGGTTGTTGAACCGCTCGACGATGTCGTGTTCGTCTTCTGGGATGTCTCCGGGGCCATCGGTGATCACGATGACTGTTCGGCTCAACAGGTCCGGTCGGACGGCGGCGAGGGCCTTGAGTGTGCGTTGTGCGCCGATCGCGGCGTCGGTGCGGATCGGCACCGGGATGAGCACCACATGCGCGGCGCCGGCCACCCACTGCCAACTGTCGGCGAGGCTCGAGTTCCCGGTATCGGCGACGATCAGGTCCCGATGCTGACTGAGGATCATTCCCAGCGCCTGCGCCTGGTCGTACCTGAGAGGCGCGGCCGCACCGCCGATCACGACATCCGCCCCGCTCGGTTGCTGGGTCAGGTACTGCCTCAGCGTCGTCGGCCGGATATCGGTTGCCGCGGGGGTGATCTCCGCCAGTAAGCCGAGCGCATCCGAGCCATGAGCGGGCGGAACCGCCACCCGATCGGGGAAGCTGCCACCCACTTCCCCGAGGTCGGCGCATACAACGCGGCGGGAGCCGCGATAGGTGGCAATGCTGTCGGTCAGCGCAATCGACAGAGGCGTCTTCCCGACACCACCTTTGACCTGCATGACACCGATCAGCGCACGGTCCGGCAGCGGGCCCGCGATGATGGTCTGCGCATCCCGCAGTCGCATCTCCAGTGAGGCTTCTTTCGGCACCAGTTTCAGCCCGAGCGCTGCATTCAGCCGCCCTCGCAGGCCGAGCCGTGCCGGATCACTTGCCACGGGCGAGGCCGGCGCCGCCACCAGATCCGCCAGCGCCTCCAGTGGGCCGGTGACGGCCTCGTCGGTTCCCTGGTACTGCGGAGTGCGGGAACGGGTCTGCGGGTGGGCCTGCGGCCGACTGGGGGCCGGCGTCTGCGGGTGCGGAACAACCTCAGACTGGGTTTCGTATGTGAGGGGTTCGGCGGCCACGACCACGGGCCCCGTCGGTGGTGCGGAGGAGTCCTCCGCCCGTGCCGGCGGGGGTGCCGTGGGCGCGGTGGTGGGGATCGGTGTGCTGGGCGTGCGCGGCTCTACCTTGCCGTTCGGGAGGACGGTCAGGTGGCGGCTGTTCTCGCCCTTCCGGTACACGACCTCCAGATCGACGTTCTGGTCCTTGGCGACTGAGTGCAGGAACCTGTGCACCACGGCCTCGAGCGTCTCGGTTTCGGTCGCTTGCAGGTCCACCGGGTCCACTTCGGCGGAGGCAAGGATCGCGCGGGCAGTCGTTTCGGAGGTGATCTCGACATCGATGGTCGGTGTCATCTTTAGTTGATCCCGCTGAAGGCGTTGGCGCCGGACAGCTCGGTGTCCATCTCGTCAACGATGGTTTGTGTGCGGTCGAGAGCTGCGAGCGCCTTGTCGCGGGCTTCGCCTTCGGGCAGTGCCTCGTACACCGCGCGGCGCTTGTCGACTGCGTCTTTGATCTCGACCAGGCGGTCGCGGGTCAGCTCCTGTGTCTCGCTGAGCTTGGAGAGCCATCCGGGCACGGAATCCTTGAGGTATCCGCGTAGTTCGGTGATCACCGGATCGCTGACACCTTTGGTGACGAACGGGCTGCGCAGCGCGCTGATGTCCTCGGTGGTCGGGGTGATCGACTGGGAGATGCGGCGGCTCATGGTGTGTCCTCTCGGGTTGTTTGTGTGATCGGTGGAGCGGTGGAAATCAGTCGCCGTAATGGGCGTCGTGGATGGCCGTCTGGCTGACGTTTGAGAGCGGTCCGAAAGAACCGCCGATAGCCGATCCGAGTAGTCCTGCAGCCGCAGCGATCGACCCGATGGCCGGTCGGGGCATACGCGGTTTGGGCTGCTGCTCCGGGGCGGTGGAATTGGTGTCGGTGTCTTCGGTCATCGTGATTCCTTTCCTGGGGCGGGTGGGGTGTTTCAGACGGTCGCGGGGACCCGGTCGGGCCCGGGGAGGAACACGACGTCAGTGGGGCCGTAGTGGACATTGGTCTTGACCCGTCCGCCGGTGTTGATGGACAACGTCGTTTCGAGAACGTCCCCGGTGACCTTGTCTCGGATGACGGTGACCGCATCGACGGTGACGGGCACTTCGCTGCCCTGGCCGTCGTCGACGAGCACGACCATGCCCTCGGTGATCGCGGAGGCCGGGATCGCGTCGGCGACATCGTCATCGTCGGCGGCAGCGCTGACCGGGCTGTCGCCGAGCACGATTGGTTCCGGAACGTCGCCGTGCTCGCGGGCTCGCTTGGCCAATGCGCGCTCGGATTCGATGAACTCGGCCAGCTCACGCGAGTAGCAGGTGAACTCCGGCGCTTCGGCTGGTTGGAGCCCGTCGATGATTGCCTTCTCCGACTCGGGGAGCTGGCTCCACTTGTTGGGGTGCCGGTCGACGTTCGGGGTCCACCACATCTGTGCGTCGACCGGGCTGCCGTCGGTGCCGAGCGCGATGCCGCGTCCCTTTACCGAGGTGTCGACCTCGCGTCCGACCGTGGAGTCACCCCACATCATCAGCGCACCGTCCTGGGAGAGATTCCCGAGGCTCAGGCGCGTGCCGAAGTTGTCACGGGCGTTACCGCTGGCGCCGCCGAAAAGACTGGCGTCCGGCCGTTGGACACCGAGCAACAAGCGGATGCCGGCCGAGCGCGCCAGGACGGCGAGGTCAGCCCACGCCCCGAGCGGGTCGAGTTCCTTGAGTCGCTCTCGGGTCTCGTCGTCGCCCGTCTTCGCCAGCCGTTGCCACTTGCCGGAGAGAATGAAGAATTCATCGAGGACCGCGATCATCAGCGGTAGCTGCGAGCCCTCGATCTTCTTGTGGTGAATGTAGGCGTTGCGGGCCATCATCTCGGTGTGCAGCGCGCGCACGAACATTGCCGCGCGGAGCGCGTCGTACACGATCGCGCCACAGCCGGGGTAACCCTCGAGGCCATCGAGTTCGATCATCTTCGGATCGACGCCGACGAACGGGATGCCACGGCGCGCCGCCTCGGTGAGCAACGTGCGGATGACGGATGTCTTGCCGCCGCCTGTCGGGCCCACGATCAAGCAATGCGGCTTGTTCGAGCTCGTTGACACGTCCCAGAACATCGTCAGGTCCGCCGCGCCGGTCGCATATGGTAGGTGCCGCAGGTCCTCGTCGACCAGGGCGAGCGGGTGGTCCACCCTAGTCGGCATCGCAGCCACGAGCCGCATCACCAGGTGGCCCTGCGAAGGGGTCCACTCCGTGGTCCAAGTGCGGCCGGACTCGTGCACGCCCGCAAGAGATGCCAGTGCTTCGTCAACCTTTGCTTGGAAGCCTCGCGCACCGGAGTTCATCGACGGCTCGAACGTGATCTTGAAGCCGGTCTCGACGCCGTACTCGTCGACCGAGTCGACGGTGACCTTCGCGTCTTTGAGGATCGCGCCGGCATCGAGCGCCGCCTGCAGCGCCTTGTGCCGCGGGGAGCGAGTGTCGGGGATGATTTCGGCGCGGGTGATGAGGATTCGATTCTTGTGCGCCTCATGCTTGACGCGCACCTCCCACTTGCCGCGGCCGGGGCATGCCTCCTCGATTGCCCTGGTCAGCTCGTCGAACGCCTTGGGCCGGATAACGGTGCCGGGGTGCAGTTTGATCGTTGCCCGGCGGATGGCCCGTCGTCCGGGAGCCAGTGAAACGATGACCTTCCGGGGAAGGTGACCGGTGGTCTGACGTACCACGGATTCGAGCATCTGAATCGACTTGTGCGCGCGGTAGCGGGACGCATCGAGCGCGCACAGTGCGGCAGCGCCAGCGAGAAAAGGCCACTGGTAGCCGTGCAGCTGGGTGAGGAGGTCCGTCGCGGTCTCGTTGCCGTCGACTGCCGGCAGCAGCCGTGGCGCGTACACCGCCGCGGAAGCGCCAGCGACAGCGATCGGTGAGGTGGGGGTGAAGCGGCCGATGCGCGTCGGGTTGCCGTCCGAATCGACCTGCTTGCCTGCGCGTGCGGTGTCGGAGTCGCCGAAGATCTCGCGGTACTGCTGAACCACCCAGTCTTTGACCGGGTCACGACTTGCGTTCACCGCGTCCCCCTTTCGCTCGGTCCGACATTGATGCGGGAGCACTGTGGCAAAAAGCGCGCGCCGGGTTCAACGGGGTATGTGGATAACTTCCGAGCGACGCGTTCGACGAATCGTCCCGAGCCCGTTGGTGCCCACGTAGAGCGTCCCGGCGACTCCGGATCACAGCAGTCTGCGCGTGGCTCACCGAGACCCGGTTTGTGCTTCGCAAGTCGGGGCGAGGTCGGTATCCGGGGAACTCGTTCGCTGTGTCGATGTGGCCTCCGCGTGGCGGTGTTCGCCGCACTTGGCGGAGCGGCGCGGGTGCAGCCATGGACCAGCCCGTCGCAGCGCTCCGAACAGCAGTCGCGGATCACGTTGCAGAGCGCCCGAATGAGCGGTCGAGTGCGAGGCGTTTCCACCGTTCTCCGACCGCTGCGTCGAGCAGGTCCAATACCCGCCCGAGCATGTGTGTGAGACGCCTTGCTGCGAGCGATACGGGCAGGGGTAGGCGTTTGTCGGTCGAAGCGGTCCCGATGCCGCCACGGGGTCCGTGGAGGGCGTGCTTTACAACGTCCCGCTGCGCGGTCGAAACAGCACCGCAGGAAGCGTGTGACATGGGCGTTTCGAAATAGGTTGGCGAGGCGCAATTTCTAGTAGTACACTCCCCCCTAGGCCCGAAGGGCCGGGGGGAGTGACCCCCGGAGGGGGTGGGTTTTCCCCGCTGTTCCGGACGCTGGATTCGACTGCTGGATTCGACTGCTCGGACGCCCGTTCTCATGTCTTGCAGAGCGCCCTCTGATCGGTGCCGCACCACACCCTGTTTCGATCCTCATTTTGAGGGTGAGAAGACGCGTGCTTGCGTGCGCCTGAACACGGTGGGCCAAGCCACCGTTTCCGCGCTGAATTTGGCTCTGCCACGCCATGCTGCAGCCCCTCCTCCGCCGCGCTCCCGTGCACTGCCTGTTGAGCTGCTCTGCGGACCCTCATCTCAGCCTGATGGGCAAGGCGTCGCACACCGAACGCCATACGACCCGTCAGGGGTCTGCGCATGGAACCCTCACGGCCCACGCAACTGGTACCCGCGCCCAGCACATCTGTGTGTCACCAGATTGTCGAAAAGCAAGCACCACCGATGCGGCGCCGGCCACCGCAACGCCTTCCCGGCGGAAGTTATCCACATACCCCGTTGAAGTCGGCGCGGGATTTTTCTTACGGTCGCCCGCACCAAGTTTCAGGTGCTCTCGCCAGATCCGACCCGAGGAGAACCCCATGTCGCTTGCGTCCACCGTCGTCGACGCCGCACTCGCTTTGCCCAAGCCCACCCAGATCGGGGGTGACTTTCTCGCTCAGGAAACCGAGGTGAACACCAACAACCTCAAGGACTGGATCGGCGACAACGTGTTCGTCGTGATCTTCCTGCTGGTTGTCTGCGCGATCGCGCTCGGAGCCCTGAAAAGCAACTTCTCGAAGGTACTGACAGTCGGCGGACTGTCTCTCGTCGCGATCACCTTCTTCGTGCTCGCCGGTAGCCAGAGCGCGATGAACGGGCTCGGGACATTCTTCCTCAGCCTCTTCGGCGTCGACGTCTGACGCGTGCTCGTCCCTGTGAACAAATCCTCGAAGGGAGTGAGCGCGTGATCGACAACGACGATCTGCTCTATCGCGTGGACTCGCACTACCTCGGCCCCTCCGGCAGAACCCTCCCTATTCGTATCCGGTACTCCGCCGTCGGGGTGGGTGCAGCGATCTTGGTCACGGTCTTCGTTGTCGCCCGCATGATCGTTCACGTCCCTCTGGGGTTCACGCCACTGGCCGTGATGGTCACGCTCACCGTCTTTCTCACGACCAAGATCACCCGGTACATCAACGCCGACCGACCCCTGCATTCCGTTTTCATCGCGGCGTGGAACGACTTGGTGGCGCCACGGTCGCCGAAGCCCGGACAGACCGTCCTGGCCCCGGTGCCAGCTGCCTCACGGCCCGCCGTCTTCGACCTGTCCACTATCCCGATCGAAGGTGAAATCCGATGAGTCTGAACAAGGACATCGCCGCCCTGTTCGACCCGAACTTCGACGAGCCGGAACCGCCGCTCGTGCCGCCGGGTGCCCTGCCTCCCTCCTGGGCCGCTGCAATGCGCAACGTCGCCCCGACTGCCCCGACGGCCGAACCGGCACCGCAGCACCTGGCCTGGTCCCAGGTCCCCGAGGCCAGCATGCCGCTGGTCGAGCCGCTCAGAACACCTATGGCGAGCCCCGCAGCCACCGAACCGCCCGTCGTCGACGAACCCGCGGGCCCGCGGCGAGGCCGCAAGCGTGGCAAGACCTCCGAAGCTGAGTTCGATCGGCAGCGCACCGCGGCGAAGAAGCAGGCCAAACGCGACCGCAAGGCCATCCGGCTCGCGCTGACCGGCGTCGAGGGCAACATCACCCGCACCCGCAGCACCTCGACGGCATGGTTCGTCCAGCCTCCGGGGCCTTGGAATATGAGACCAGTCGGCCGTCAGCGCCAGTACATTCGCAGCGAGGCTTTGGTATTGGCCAACCTCGCCGAATCCGGGGTGACGACCTTACATCGGCGGGTGGTTCGAACGCCGTGGCCGGTGCGGCAGTGGGCGCAGCAACACGACGCGTGGGCCGAGCCGATCGACGATGTGCCCGGCGCCCTGTCCTGGGCGGATTACCTTCACGGTCACCAGCACGCGATGCTGTGGGACAACCCAACCCTCAAGGGTCGGTACTGGGGCATCGACCTGCCGCCGCGATCAAGACTCGGACAGGCACTCGACGCCATCGCGCAGGTTCTGGGAAAGGTCCTCGACTGGCCGCTGCTCGGACGTCTGGCTCGGTTGGTGCGCCGATGGGCTGCCGACGCGTTCATCAATGAGCGAGACACGATGGCCGAGCATCTCGCCACCATCGAACGCCACCTCGCCGGACAGGGCGTGCGGGCGCGGCCCGCGACACCCGGGCAGATGGACTATCTGCTTCGGCGCTCGGCCACACTCGGATTGCCCCTCGACGCGGACGGCGTCCTCGCCGGCGGCGGCGACTGGGAAGCGTCCGACATCCCGGCACTCGAGGACCTCGCTCAGGTCGCACTCACCCCCGGTGACGGGTACACCACGGTCTCGGGTCTGGTGGACGGCCGCGACTACACCGGGTACGCGATCGTGCTGACAGTCGGGCGCATGGCACCGCTGCCGATCCCCGAGCGGATGTTGCCGTGGCAGGTAATCGGTGACCCATCGGGCGAGCCGATCGAATGGTCCGAACGCATCCGCGTGCACAGCAAGGGAGAAACGCTGCGCAAGATGCGCCGACTGACCTCGAAGATCGAGGCGCAGTTCGATCACTACACCGTCGAGCACGACGAGTCGCCTCCGCAGGAGTTGGCCGAACAGCACACGCGGGCACAGCACGTCATCTCCGACATTGAAGAGGACCACTCGGGCCTGTCAGTGCGCACCGAGGGCTATTACCGGCTCCTGGTGGTAGGTGCGTCCCCCGAGGAGGCGAAGAACAAGGTCGCGATGCTGCGCGAGATGTACGCCCCACACATCTCTCTCGAGCAAGAGCACGGCCAGTACCAACTGCTGCGCGAATTCATGCCCGGCGAGCGGCTGGCGAATTACGCGCACTGCCGCCGGATGAACGTCGAAGCCCTCTCCGCCGGTATGGCCGCCGTGGGAGATCGCCTCGGTGACCGCACCGGCGTGGTGCTCGGCCAGACCGCGAGCATCGCCCCCCGACCCGTGATTTGGGACTTGTTTGCCGCGCACTCGAAGAAGGACAAGTCCGGGCTGACTCCGGTCGTCGCCGTCCCCGGCTCCGGCAAGACGTTCCTCGCCGGGGTGACCGTCTATCAGGCGGTACGGGCTGGCGCCTACGGTGTGGTGCTCGATCCGTCGGGACCACTCAAGAAGCTCGCGCAACTGCCCGAATTCCGCGGCATCGCAGAGGTTCACGCGCTCACCGGTCGGAGCTCACGCCCCGGGTCGCTCAACCCGTATCGAGTGATCGTCGACCCACGCCGCACCGATCCCGAGTACGACCCGGCCAGCCCCGACTACCTCGACGACCTCGACCCGGCCGCGGCCGCGGCCGCCCAGTACGAGGCGGACATGCGCGCGGCCGCCGCCGAACGAATCTCGGTCGCGGTGTCGGTACTGAAGATGATGCTCACCCCGGCCCGCCTCGAGCACGAATGGACCGAAACCGTTCTGCAGACCGCGGCGAACAAAGTCGGCGGCGAACGACATCACAACCTGCGCGAGGTCCTCGACGCCATCGCCGTAATCGGCGGCGAGGACGAGAACGTCGATCTGCGCACCTGCGCGAGGAGCGTCCACCAGGACCTGGTGATGATGGCGGACCTCGCCGAGGCACGCGTGCTGTTTCCCGAGGAGGGCACGCGCGGCGAGGTCGACGACGTCGACAGCAGCATCCGGCTGACGGTTCTGACGATGCCCGGCCTGCAGCTTCCTCCCGAGCACACCGATCCGTCGCAGTGGACGCCGCAGCAGCGGATGGCCGGGCCGTTGATGCACATGGCAGCGTGGCTGGCCAACCGACTGGTCTACGAGCTGCCCCGGCACGTGCGCAAGGTGCTCTTCCTCGACGAGAACAAATACCTCGAACAGACCGGCGCCGGCCGCACCCTGAACCAGCGGATCTCTCGCGACTCACGCAAGTGGTACGTCCGGGCGCTGGTGTGCAGCCAGTTGCCGGACGACTTCCTCGGTGTCGACGGGTCCGACGACAAGTCCGCCTTGTCATACGAAGTGATCATCGGCGACCTCGGCGGCAATGCCCACGCGATCGAGGGTGGGCTGAAATTGCTGAACCTCCCCCTCGGTGAGGGATACGAAGACCTGCTGGCCAATCTCGGCAGCGGCGGCGAGGACACCCTCGATGAGGACACCGACACGAGCGACTTCGACCAGGCCCGCCGGTTCGTGATCAAGATGGCTGACGACATCGAACTCGTCCGGTCGGACTGGACACACTTCACGCACCTGGCGCACGTGTTCGACGCATTGAACTCGCGCGCCACCCGAAGCGCCTTCGGGGGTGCCGCATGATCGGCCCGCTGCGCCCCCGTCTCCCCCGCGTGGGCACCGCTACTGAGGGAGATCGCCTCAGGCGCTATGTGAGCATCTGGGCGCGGTTTGCGGTCGTGCTGGCGCTGGCGCTGGCACCGGTGATCACTCCCGGCGGCCCGGTCGCCGCCGCCGACGGGTTCGACTGCAAGGACGTACCGCGCCCGGAGTTCCCCAACGACGTGTTCGAGACGTACTTCGACGCCACCAGCGCCGACCGGACACCAATGCCCGAAGGCGGCGGCCAAGGCTCGACCGGCTATCAGTCCTACGGCTGGGCGGGGCTGAACTGGTCCACCTACGACCTCGGCTGCGGCAACGACCTCGTCCGCGCCCCCGACGCCGTCGGTGACACCGGACTCGGCAACATGTTCATGACCATCGGCAAGTCGCTCGCGGCGGCCGCATTCTGGCTCGACGACCAGACTAAGACCGGCCAGCAAGCCGCCGAAGACGGCGTCGGCTCCGCGCTCGAGAACTTCGACCGCATCCTCAACTCCATCGTCACCGGAATGTCCGGCGTATACGGAATCTGGCTCGGACTCGGCCTGACCGTGGCCTCAACAATCATCCTGTGGAAGGCATTCAAGGCGGACGCCGCGGGGGTCACCAAGACCGCAGGCATCGCGGCCGCCGCACTGACATTGGGCGCATTGATGGTCGGGGCGCCGCAGAAAGCCATCGACATCGCCGACGGCACCTTCGGGGCGGTGATCACCGAAACCCAGGACGAGATCTTCTCAGTATCGTTCGGCGACGGCGACGGCGCCGGAACTCTCGCCGGCGGCGAAACCGACCCGCGGAACGTGCTGCTCGACAAGATCTTCCTCGAGGACTGGCGCAAGGGGTGGTTCGGCACGAACTACGACCCCCAGGACGTCGCGGGCTTGGGTCCGAAGCTGCGAGATGCACTGGCATTCAGCTATGCCGAACAACGAGCGGTCGCCGACGACCCGAACGCACAAAGCGAGCTGGCCGATCAGAAGGCCGAGGGGTTCCGCGAGATCGTCGCGTCCCTGGAAAAGGACCACAAGCTCTCATATCACCAGTTCCAGGGCAAAGAGTCCGGCCGGTCCACGACCGGATTCATGGCAATGATCAAACTGGGCTTGCCCTCGATCCTGTGGATCGGCGCATCGCTCCTCAAGCTCACCGCCCTGCTGGCCATCCGGTTGGCAATCCTGTTCGCACCGGTGTGGGTGCCGATCGCCATCGCCCACGGCGGGCTGCTCGCCCGGGCATTCCGGATGCTCGCCTCTGCCTACCTGTGGGGGGTTGCCGGCGCTGTCATCGTGGCGCTGTACCTGATGATGGTGGTGCAGCTCTACGTCACCAGCAACGGAGCTCTCGACGGCAGCTGGCGCCTGTGGTTCATGGTGTTGCTATCTGTCGTGTGCTGGTCAGCCATGCGCCCGTTCAAGCGGATGACGCAGACCTTCACCCAGAACAACGCGAGCATGGTCAACCGCAAGGCTCGCGGCGCCCAGAAATCGATGAAGCGCAAGCTGTTCGAGGCCGGAAGCTTCGTCGCCGGCGGTCCCGCCTCGGCGATCGCTGAGAAGGCCGCGGAGCGGTTCGCCCGGCGCGGTGGCCGCGACCTCGACGACAACGACACCTCGGTCACCCCGGTACGCCCGGAAGGCCGGGGCCTGAACAACCGGCGCCGCCAAGAACTTGCCGAATCCCGCGCCGGAGCCCGCAAGAACCTGCTCAGCCAGCAACTCGGTCGCGGTGACCGCTTGGGCTCGACCAGAAGGGACACCGAGGACCGCGACGCCCGTATCGCAGGGATCGCGGCCGTGGCCAGCAGCGACATAGCCAAGGGCCGAAACAAGCTCAGCGACCGCGACACCGACCGCGCCCTGCTGGCCGGTACCTCCGCGTGGCGACGTCTCGACAAGGACGAAGCCGAGGCACAGAGGCAGGAACGGCGCGCACGTCGGGAACTGGCCACCGCCTCGGTCGGGCAACGCTGGGACGGTGGAGACGGCTCGGCCATCGCACCGATGCGGGTCTACACCTCCCACCGCGGCACCGCCGCGTCTGACGGCGCCGCGGCGGTGGCGAACTCGGCGCCGCGCCAGCGCGTGCGGAGCCAGCAGTCCCACGCGCGGCTATGGGACGCCTCGCTCCGCAATCAGTCCACCTCCCCCCGGAACACGGACAGGTACAACTGATGACATCCTCTGGCCCCAACCCCGTCCTCGCCCCGATCCGCCGATGGGTGCTCTATTCACGCACCAACCTGGCAATCACCGTCGTGTCGGCGATCCTGGGACTGTTCCTCATCGGCATGGTCTTCGGCGAGCAGAAGCCGGCCACAAACACTGCGAAGACCGCCGCGGCCGCCGCATCGAGCACCACGTCGGCAAAGGTGGAGCCCATCAGCTACGAGCTGACTCCGGTCCGCGAGTCCGAAGTGGCCGGCAAACCGGCATACAAGGTGGCCGCCACCGCCACTGCCACCGCGATGGCGTACGCACACGCATACGTCGACACCACGCCTTCGGATACGAAGTGGGCCGAGGTGATCGCCCGATACACCTCCACCCAGCCGGGCGACACCTTGCTGGCGGCAAGGCCGCAAACCATGGTGGCTATCACCGGTCCGACAGCCAGCGAACTGATCAACGCAGAAGGTGGCACACGCAAGGCTGAGGTGACGATCCCGACGCAGGCCGGGAACCTCCGAGTGACGCTCGTCGTCGAAGACACCACCGGCGGCGAACAGCGTTGGGTGGTCGACACTCCCCTGCCGACACTCGACATGTCCGAGGTGGCGATGCTCGCGCCGGACACCACTGATCGTCCCGGCCCGAACTCCTCGACACCAACTCCGAACACAACCACTCCGGAACCGACCACCACGACTGCGGCCCCCACGACGACTCCGCAGGCCAGCGAGGACACCGAAGAGCTCCCGAGCCAGAAGCCGATCCCCTCGCCCGCCCCAGTCCCGGTCCCAGGACCGATCCCTCTCCCCGAACTCGACACGCCACTCCCAGGGGCGTTGTGATCGTCAGCCGCGCCGCACGGGCGCTGCTGATGACCGGGTCGCTCGCAGTCGTACTCGGCACATCGGCGTGCTCGTTCTCCGGAATCCCGGTAATCCCGAAAGATCACTGCAAGACCGTTCCGGCCGACTCCTCCGAGGCCGACATTCGTGCCGACGGTCAAGCTGGCCCCCTCACCCCGTCCGGACCGATCCGCATGCCGGTCGAGCCCGGCACCACCCAGTTCACCTCCGGATTCGGTGAACGATGGGGCGCCCAACACCAGGGTGTCGACCTGGCCGGCCCCGTGGGCACGAAGATCCTCGCCGCGCTCGACGGCATTGTCGTCAAGTCAGGAACTGCCAGCGGATTCGGACACTGGATCGTCATCGACAGCAACGTCGACGGGAAGCCCGTCTCCACGGTTTATGGCCACATGTTCGCGGACGGCCTACATGTGCGTGAAGGCCAGCAGGTGCGCTCCGGTGATCACATCGCCGACATCGGCAACGACGGCGGGAGCACCGGTCCGCATCTGCACTTCGAGTACTGGGAAGGCGGGCGACTCCAGGGCGGCACCGCGGTTGATCCGCAGACCAAGCTCGGCGATCTGAACGCACAGGCCGGCCGTGCTCCCGCAGCCCCACACAGCGGCGACAACGTGCAGCTCGCCGCCGCATCACGATCGACAGCCGACTGCGCCGGCTTCGGCATCGCCGGTGCCGGCGAACTGGCCTCTGGCATCGTTCCGCCCGAGTTCGAGGAACCGATCCGCAAGGCCGGTGGTGTGTGCCCGGAGATCGACTCCCCGCTGATCGCCGCGCAGCTCGAGCAGGAGAACGGATTCCGCTGGGGCGCAGGCGCACCGGTCTCATCCACTGGGGCGATGGGACCCAGCCAGTTCATGCCCGGAACCTGGGCGACTTGGGGCAAGGACTACGACGGGGACGGCAAGGCCGACCCAAACTCGATCGATGACGCGGTGCTCTCCCAAGCCCACTTCATGTGCGCGCTCCACCAGGACGTCTCCGGCATGATCGGGGCAGGAAAGGCCACCGGGGACCCGGTCGAGCTGACGCTCGCCGCGTACAACGCCGGCCCCGGCGCAGTGCAGCAGTACGGCGGCATTCCTCCGTATCCCGAAACGCAGCACTACGTTCCCAAGATCATGAAGGCTCGGGCAAAGTTCACGAACCCGAACTCGACCGGACGATTCCTTCCCGGCCAGTCGGCCAATGGCGGACAGGTCGTCAACGCGGCCCGCGAGTACCTCGGCACCCCGTACGTGTGGGGTGGTGGCGGTACCGGCGGCCCATCCGGTGGCGGGTTCGATTGCTCAGGATTGACCAGCTACGCCGTGTTCGCTGCCAGCGGAGGTAAGACCACGCTCCCCCGCACCTCGGAGCAGCAGTGGACGGTAGGCGTCGAGATCCCGATCAACGACGCTCAACCCGGCGATCTCGTCTTCGGCTCATGGGGCCCTGGTGGCCCCGGCCATGTCGGCATCTTTGCCGGCAACGGCCAAATGGTTCACGCCCCAACCACCGGCGACGTCGTCAAAGAGGCGCCGTTGCAATCGGGGATGAGGGCCCGGCGAATGACCTAACCAGGGGACATGCCATCTATGCAGGTCAAACCACAAATTCGCGGACAGAAAGGAACTGGAGATGACGGTTCGTAAGGTCCTGGTCGTTCTCTTCCTGACTATCACGGCCGGTCTTCTCGTATACCTGCAGTTCGGTCGCGACGACCGAGACGACCCGGACGCGGGCGCCCCGCCGGCCACCACAAGCAGCCACCCAACGACAACGAGCGCCACCGTCGCACCCGAGGACACGACCCCACAGCAATCGCCCGGCGCCCGTGCGGCCGAAGATGCGGCCCGTCAAGGCTTGACGGTGGCATTCACTTGGAACCCGGCAACTGACGGTTCCCCTTCCGATGCGTATGCCCGGGCCCGCCCATGGTTTACCGAGGCATTCTCTGCCCGCACGATCGTCGACGGCGGCCCTGAGCGCGGGCCCGGCATTCAGTGGGACCAGTGGGCGAACCAGGGCGCCAAAGTGGTTGCCGACGTCGACCTTGGATGTTCGGGATGCCCACCAGACTCCGACACCGTCGTCCACCGTGTCGCCACCATTTCTCAAACCGCCATCGTCGGCGACCAGACCGAAAAGGTCACTCCCGACACCAACGTGTGGATCACGCTCACCCGAAACAACGAACGATGGCTCATCGACAACATCCGCTACTGACCACCGACATGCTCCGGCAACGCTCGCGGCCGGGCCTCCGGAACACGAGACAGGCGGTAGGCGTTGGGTTTTACCACCAGCGACATGCTATCTTCCCAGTTCAGGGGCCTGGCTTATGGTCTGCATCAGGGGATTTCACTCCCCACCGTTGATCGAGAAGGGCTGAGATGAGGAAATCACCACTCGCTGCTGCCGCTGCGGCAACCGTCACGGCGGTCGGTCTATCCCTGGCAGCCTGCTCCAGCTCGGAGTCCGAGACGGGCAACGCCGGAACGGTTTCCCCACCCGTGGACACGTCGGTCAAAGACCAATGGGAGGACGCGATCTCCATCGGGGTCGGCAACAAGCAGGGCACCGGCCTCGTCACCCAGTCCGCGGCTGACCAGGTCACCGCGCGCTGCATCGATGACGGCGACAACCTCAAGATCGAGTTCACGGCGCCGGACGGTTGGCAGGCGGTGCTCACGCACGGCTCTCAGATCGTGAAGGTGAAGAACGACGATCTCGGCTACCCCGAGCACGACTTCGAGACCAGAGAAGGGATCATCGAGGCGACTCAGCCTAAGAAGGATGAGCCCAACCGCTTTTCGATGGGCGTCACCTGGGACAAGCCCGGGCCCGGCGAGGTCGAGGTCCAGCTCGAGGACGAGACACCCCCACACTGGGTGGTCGACTCGCCGTACAAGGAATTCGCGATGTACGCCCACATCACCTGCGCAAGCTGACGAGTTCCCGACATCCATCTGTCAGGGACGTGTCATCTGCACTGATCAACACCGGTTTGCTCGCTTCACTTCTCCAACTACAAGTACCCAAGGAGGCCTCGATGGCATTCCACACTCCGTACGGACCCTCACGCCCTGCGCCGCCGATCACCGGACGACCACGTCCCCACAGCGCGGCGCAGCCACAGGATGGTCCGTCAACGACCGAGATGATCCATTCCCGGATCTTCAGCGACTTCCGCCCGGACCGGTCATCTCACCGAAGCTGATTGCATTTCCCCGGACGCAGAAGGCTGGGGCACTTCCGAGGAAGTGCCCCAGCCTCAGGGACGTGTCGTCTATGCAGTTCAGAGACTAAATTTCAGTGCCCCATACCGATGCCACCGTCGACATTGATGACGGTTCCGGTGATGTAGGCAGCACCCGGGCTCAGCAGGAATGCCGCGGTGGCAGCGACCTCTTCCGGCTTGCCGAACCGGCCCAGAGGAATGTGCGACAGCGCCGTCTCGACGACCTTGTCGCTGACCGCCGCGGCCATGTCGGTCTCAGTGAAGCCGGGAGCGATCACATTGGCCGTGATGCCACGGGAGCCGAGTTCGCGGGCCAGTGAACGGGTGATACCGACGACGCCGGCCTTGGCCGCGGTGTAGTTCACCTGACCTGGCATGCCCGAAAGGCCGCTGGCCGAGCCGATGACCACGATGCGGCCGGCACGGTGCTTGAGCATGTTGCGAGTCGCGCGCTTGGTGACCCGGAAGACGCCGGTCAGGTTGGTGTCGATCACGCGGATGAACTGCTCACTGCTCATGCGCATCACGAGGGTGTCGTCGGTGATGCCGGCGTTGGCGACGACGCCTTCGATGGGACCGTCTTCGGTCTCGACATGGGTGAACGCGCGGTCGACCGAGTCGTCATCGGTCACATCGCATTCGACGCCGTGGACGCCGTCCGGTACTGCGGAGCCACGGTGCGTGCCCCACACGGTGTGCCCCTCTTTAACGAGATGGCTGGCGATCGCGGCGCCGATTCCTCGGTTGGCTCCGGTGACGAGGACGCGCAAGGGTTTACCTCCAGGTAGTGATTTCATCGTTCGGAAAGATGTAGTGGGAAATATCAGACCGGTGCCGGAACGGCGTCTTCCTCGACCAGCAGGATGATAGCGACCGGGTCGCCATGCTTCTCACGCGCCGAGTGCAGCGCGAAGGTCGACGCTATGAAGCGCTCGCCGTTGATTTCAAGCTTCTGGTCAGATGGCGTCTGGCCGTCCGTTCGGGTCAACTCGTCGAGATTGACCTGCTCCATGACCTGCGTGATCCGATCCTCCCCGAGCGGCGCGAGACGGCCGATCGTGGTCAGCGGGATCTTGTCTCGGGCTTCGACGAGAAGCAGCGTGGCGTTGCTGAACCGGATGAGGGACGAGATATTAGCTTCCAGCTCACGGTGTTCGATCTTGAGTGTGAGGCCGTAGAGATGCCGCTGGTTGCCCTCATTGGTGACGCGCAGGCGGCAACTCGACCACATATGGACGTACTCATCCCCGCCGGGACGCAAGCTCCAGTAGCTCTGGATGAGATCGCCGTCGTCACCGGTCAAGGCGTCGTAGTAGCCGCCGACCATCGAAAAGGCGTCCTCAGGGTTAAGCCAGGTGAATAGGTGCTGGACATGACGTTCCTCACCGGCCTGCCGGCCGTCCCCGATCATGCCGGGATCGTCGCCACTGGTACGCGTGGTCTTTGCCGTCATATCCAGGACCCAGGCGTTGTAGGTCGGGCGCGGATTCGGCTTGCGCGAGCCCACCCAGAGAATCAGTCCCACGGGTGTGCCGTCGGCTGCGTCGATCTGATGCGTCTCGACATTCAGTCCGTCGACCGCTGGAATGGAACGCCCGTCGAGGGTCGCTTCCACTACCGCGCGCACGACTGCCTCCCCGGCCCTATCGAAACCGAGTTCGCTCGCGCATCGCTTCAGCCGACGGGCGACCCGCTCTCCCGCCGCCGAGTGGATGAACACTTCCCCTGTATGCCGGGTGCCGATGATATCGACAGCCAGCCACATCCCCTGGATAGCCATTGCGACAGCATATGGGAGGTACCCGTTGACATTTCGCGGCGCCCGGCTAACCCACGACGATTCGATAACACGTTCTCGGTTGCCCTGAAATAGCCCAACTCCCGAGTTCCGCAACACGCAACGACTTTCCATCGCTTCGTCTTGCACATGCGTTACACCGGTTGGTATGTTTTCCGCTGCGACCGCAGGGTGCAGGCACCCCCGGACCGCAAGCACCGACCGGTGAGCGATTCCTGGTTGGAAGCAGATGGCCTGCGCGGCAAGCGCGTTGGGTCCGCTTTCAGCTACCCAGAATCAGGGGAACCGGTAATGCTCACTCTCACTTCGCTTCTCGGCGGTAACTCTTCGTCCGCTGTCGCTGCGCATCCAGTTTCGCTACCCAACTCGCCACAGAAGGTCGGACCTGAGCCGTCGCCGTTTCCGCTTCATCGGTCAGGCGGGCGTGCCCGGCGGGCGGCTCCGCGCGCGTTCGTACGACTCTCGCAACTCGCCGTCCGGGATTCCGAGAGCGGCGGACAGCTTTGCGGCAACATCCTCGGTGAGACGAGCCTCGCCGCGCTCAATCGCCCCGACCATCGTTGTGCTGATGCCGGCCTTGCGGCCGAGTTCCGGCTGGGTGAGACCGAGGAGAATGCGCCAGTCACCGGGGTACCGCCCCGCGGACGGGACGACGACGAGGTCCGACACCTCAAGGCCGAGCGCGCGCACCACCTTCGCCAGGTGGTCGATCTGCGGCGACCGAGCGCCGGTCTCCCAACGACCGATCGCGGTCTCGGTGACATCGGAAACGCGCGCGAGATCCCCGCGGGACATGCCCGCTTTCTCCCGCGCCTCCTTGAG
The DNA here is from genome assembly GCF_056402215.1 of Rhodococcus sp. P4_B6. Taxonomy (NCBI): domain Bacteria; kingdom Bacillati; phylum Actinomycetota; class Actinomycetes; order Mycobacteriales; family Nocardiaceae; genus Rhodococcus; species Rhodococcus sp. P4_B6. Next base: position 25,591 of record NZ_JBFUHV010000016.1, read on the forward strand.
ACGCGTCGGGGCGAAGCCGCGGATTACTTTTCGAGACACGAGCCGGGCTCTCCATGCGACAGGGTGACCTTCATTGCTAGACACCATGCGCCTCCAGATATAGGCTCGACACACCGTCCTTCAATAACGGTACGGTTTGTCGGTACACTCCAGCGCTCGTATCGAGGAGGATGACACCAGAACAAATGAGAAGTCCCCTGGTCGTTAGCACCGACCAGGGGACCCCGTAGCCAAACCGACTGTTAGCCGCAGCCGGAGAGCCGAGAAGTCGAGGGTTAGCCGCCCTCGCTTCGAATGCAGAAATGGACCCTCTGCCATGAGTACGTTAGTTGGCGCGTCAACTTCGCGCCTAGTTCCTACTGAGATCGATACCAATCCGCGGCATGTTATCGCTGCTCACCGACGCGTAGACGGACGATGCTCCGGTTGCGGGCACATCGCCACCAAGGATCAGCCGCTCTGCTCCGCCGCCACCCGCGCCCTGCGAATCCTTGCCGACCGCGGCACGCGGCCGACCTGCGTTCGAGCGCTCGTCGACCACTCCGACAGCGAGCTGTTAAGCCTCGCCGACGAGCACACCGGGGATCATCGGTGCCCCCGCTGCGGCTTCGTGTACTCGGCGACCGTTCGGTTCTGCCCCACGTACCGCCGTATCCGTGATGTGCTTGAGTCCCGGCGACTGGTGCACATAACCCCCGGCTCCTCCCCCGCTCGCGGTCTCTGCGCCGGTAAAGGAGCAGGCTGGACGGTGACGGGCATCGATCTGTCATCTTGGCGTAAGGCCATGGATATCTGCTCGGCTTGCCCGCTCCTCATGAAGTGCAGGGAGGAACTGAACACTCAACTCGATCTTGGTCAGCTGCCCCGCGAACAGATCGTCGCGGCCGTGCTGTTCAGCACGACCGGACGAGCCGTCACCCGCGCCGAGCTCGACGATTATGCGATTCGCCGCGGCCGCACCGCCGCATCATCTCGACGCCCATCAAGTGCCTCCAGAATTCGCGAGGTCGCGGCATGACGTCACTCGCCGACCGGGTGTATCTGATGGCCAGCGGGAAAGCAATGACCCCCGCCACCGAAGGACCAGCGGAGATTCGCTGGAACTGGTTCGCAGACCTATACGACAACCCACGCTGGGGCCTCAGCACCATCCCGGGCTTTACCGCATCGGCCGCCCACACTGTGGCCGAACTCTGCCGGGCAACCTCTACCGATCCGACAGCGGATGCTGACGTAGTTGCAGATCAGGTCAACGCTCTCGCAGCACGCTGGCAGGCCATCGATCGGCTTGCCGCGATCAAAGGTGGCCGTGCACAATCCGAGGCCGCCGACTACGCGTGGACCGCAGTCGCCGCCTCTTCAGTCGACGCCTACGACTACCTGGCCGGCATCGAGTTTAGCGGTACCGAGGCGGTCTCCTGCGCGTTCTGGGGCCAACTCGCCACCCAACCCTCCGACCTCGCCGAGGTCCGTATCAACGCAGCTATCAACGCCTGGGAGTCAAGTCGTTGTCAGGGTCCGGCGACAGGAGTCGCAGCATGACCACCGTCCATGCTCTCGACTTCCACGGGCGCCAGTGGGAACTCGTCCCGATACAGGATGTCATCCACGCCAGGAACGTTGCGGACGGCGTCACGATACCTACCGTGCTTTCCGAGCAACTTCTCGCCGAATGCGGTCCTTTGGTGATCTCGGCTGAGGCGCCGACCCTGAGTGTGGGCGCCCGAGAAGAGCTCGCCGATGTCATCGACTTGGTCGTGACGGACCCTGAGACGGCTTCCGTTGAGCAGATCCGTGAGGTCGCTTCGCTCGCCCGTCTACTTCTCCACCGACATCCCGCGTAGCAGCACAGATCTAGCGCGCCTCAGACCAGGTCAGATCTGTCCCGATCACCCAACCCTGTCGCGCCTGCTGGAAGCGGGCTTGCTTGAACCCCGCGGCCACATCCATTCAATGCTGACCCACCGATTCGTGCACGAAAGGCAGCCACCTTTGATGACCACTTCAGTCACATGCGACACACCGAACAGCACGGGTTACCCGTATCGGTTACAGGTTCGATCTAGGGTTTCCTCATGGCACAGCACAACAAGGGCCCCCGCGGGCAAATCGCTACCCGCGCGCCCCTCAGACACCACAAGGTTTACGAGAGTCGGGCAGCCGAACTCGGCATCCCTGCTGGCGACTACTCCGTGCTTATCCTCGCCATCACGCACGGACTGGACATTCCGGATTACATCAGCGAGAAGATTCGACCGGAACAACTCCGGTTACTTGAAATCGAGGCTGCAGGGTCGCTGCATCGCATCGAGCAATTGGCGATGGGCGCATGAACGACACCTGAACACGGAACAACCCCCAGGGCTTGGCGGCGTCGGGGGTTGTCCGTGTATGAAATTTCGGGACCTTACCAGCTCCCTGACCACCACTACCTCGAAAGGAAGAGGCGGTGCTTACTCCATGATAACGCACGGCCGCAACTCTGCCTTGCCTGCGAACCTCCAGTCAGTCACGTGTCTGTCTCAACGAGACCACATGCCGACTACGACACTCGCGCACGGGCGAGACCCTTTCGACGGCGCTACCTCTGTGTTGGCTTACCAGGGCGCCCAATACGCGACGGAATCTGCGGGTTCTGATCTGCGACTTCCGGTGCTGCTTGGGAGCGCACCGGCCCTTCCAACTGAGGAAGGCGGTGGGCCTGGCGAATAGCGGATCGGAACTTCCTCGATAGCTAATTCAAGAGCGGCGGTACAAGCCAAAGGGACCCCCGGCGGGGGTGGGTTTATCCAATGAATCCCGATGGGAGGACTGGCAGGTCCTCCCCGTCTAGGGCGATCGTCTGGCAGGACGGTCATTCCCTGAGGTGAGTAGAAGAAGTTAGCAGCCTCTTCAACTCGGTACTGCATTCCCCGAAGGGACTACCTGTGCTAGGTACGTCTGAGGATAAACCATGCCTTGACGCCTTTTCCACGGTTCAACACTCCGATCTCGGCGTGTCGTGGGATAAATCACACAACTCGCCGATTTCCCAAACCACGCAACCGGAAACGCACCCACTTCAGACCCCGTGGATTGACGGCCTGCGACAACTCAACACGGACACCGATCAGCGCGGAAAATCCTGGACGCTGCCCATCAACCCCGGCCAAGAAGCAACCATCCCGATCTGGACAAGCCGCGACGGATGGATGCGACAGGTCCGATACGCAATCACCAAGACCGCCGACGGCCGCGCCGCAACCGCCCGACACAGGATCGGCGTCGAAAGTATGGTCGCCATCGCTGCCGCGCACGCGTCGTCAGCCGACTCGAAAACTGGGCGCCGCGTCACTGCCACAGTTCAGAACCTCGCCGCCCGAGCAGGTGTGTCCGAATCGGTGGTCAAACGAGGTCGACGCGTGTTGAAAGCACTACACCTGGGCTACGAGCTGGTACGAGGCCGCACCCTCACTACGCGCGAATTCCAAGCCGCAGAAGTCCACCACGGTGGGCGTCAGCACCGCGCTGCCAGCGTATGGGCTCTATCCTCCCCACCTGATCTCGTCGCAGCCACCCCCGCTCCCCCACAACTAAAGAAGCGCGGGAGCTCCCACCGCAGGACATACCGCCCGGCGGAGCACGCTCGCCACACCGCCACGAAGGGTTCGAATCCCAATCCACAAGCCCGCGACCGTGACCCCCTATCTTTGAGTGGTTTTTCCCCGAAGGGGATCTCTTGTAGAGAAGTAATCACCAAACGCGCGTACGCGCGCGAGAACCGACCCTCATCCTCGAATCAGACGAACCCGCGCCCGATGAATCTCCAACGAGCCGCCTCCGCGCTGGTCGCTGCAGCTCCAGTCATCGCACCCAGTGGCCACATCGGAGCCGTGTGCGACGTCATCGAGCGTTCAGGAATCGACACCACCCACTGGACAGGACGGGATATCGCCCAAGCTTTGACGGCTGACACGGTGTCGCGAGGTGAGCTCTGGCCCAACGCAGTGCGCTCGCCAATCGGATACTTGACATGGCGTTTGTCCAGACTCGACTGGTCGGGTCCCTCCCCCAGTGAGCAACGCGCCACAGAGGCCGCGCGCAGCGCACAGCTGCGGGCTGCACGTGACGCCGAACGCGAGCGAGCTCGTCGCGCAACGGCCTCACCTGAGCGCCGAAAGGCATTCATGGAACAGATCCGCGCCACCCTAGCGCCCCAAAGGCAGGCAGCCTAACCATGCTCATCGATCCTCGTCACACCATCCACACGCGGGAACGCTGGTCGGAACGGCCGCGGACGAGAATCACCGCGCCGAGCGACATCCCACTCTCTACCGTGTCTGGGCCATATCCTGCGAGAAACACCGTGGCCGACTCGCACAGAACGGAGTGCGCTCGTGGGTAAGAACACCGTGTCCCGATCGACCCAACGCCACCCACGGGTCGATGTCAGCCGAGTCCAGGCGCATCCCCGCATTAGCCGCAACGCAGACTCGATCCGCGAACGTCTCCGCAACGGTGCCAAAACAGTCGTGGTTGACACTGCAGGTCAGCTAATCGAACTCGACGAGAAAACCTTCGCATCGGCCGGCGACGAGTGGACCTTGCGTTTTACCGCTGGATCGCAAGCACGGATTCATCTCGACTCACCACTACCCGCGACCGCTCACATCGTCGCCACTGACGCGACGACCGTGGAAGTCACCGGGCAAGTTCATGTCTGGGCCTACACCCACGCGACGGTTACAGCCTTCGATCAGTGCCGGGTTGTAGCACACAATCACGCATTCATCAGAGCGTGTGACCACTCGGCTGTGTGGGCCGACGACAATGTCGTTGTCCACGCCTACGACGAGGCCACGGTCCAGGCTAGAGATCACGCGATTCTTGCCCTTTCCGATGAGGCACGCGCAGTCGTGGAAACCGCAGTCGTGGTTCGCGGTCCAGCTCGCAATAACGTCACCATGAGGGACACCTGATGCCTGATCGCGGGCAGACGCAGCTCTAACACCGCACCACCTGCCCACCCACCAGCAGTTCCAAGATGGCCTCGTATGCCTGGCCATCGAAGTCGACCCTCTCGCACGGCAGGCGGTTCACCGCGTATTCGTTGATGAAGACATTTCAACGACGCACGACCCCAGCGAGCGCGCTCACCGGGCAAGGCGTACTTCCAGGATGTTCGGCAGCCAAGTAACCTAACCTGGCGCTGCTAGCAATGCGAGCTAGCAGCGCCAGGTAGCACTAGCTATTGCGAATAGTTAGGCGAGCATTGATGTCTCGGCTATCTACAGTTTCTGTCACGTGACGGCAGATACGGACGTCGCCGGAATCTCACCGGACGGCGCGTCGTGATGGCACCTTGGTCGGTGTCTGTGGTGGACTGCGAATATGCCCAAGAGCCGAGGCCGCCGCAAGGGCGGCAAAAGCCGACCCGTGCGTCGTGCTCCCCGGCAACTCCACCCCGCCGAGCTTCTGCTGCGCGACGCCCGGCAACTCCTCGAAATCGACGATGTGCTCACCGCTGAGACCTGGGCCAGCGGCTGGCTCGGCGAGGCGTGGTCGACGGCGGCAGTAACCGAACGCGAGCCCGAGCATCAACTGTGTATGCAGGTCACAGGCAGAGCATGCACCACACCGTCTCCGCACTCACTGGCCGCGATCGACGCGCTCGCGCGGGTCGCACCTGCGGCCGACCTTTCCATGCTGACCGACACCCTCGACATCTTGGCCGAAACCCAACCACTGCCGGCCTGGCACACCGTCGAGCCGTGGACTCCGACCGTGGCGTGGCGCGCGGTCGACGTGTACGAGAGCGAACGGGTCCTGTTCATTGACTACGACGGACCCCACCCACACACATTGATGGCACATATCTACCACGTTGGCGGGCTGATGATTGACAAGCTCGCTCTCCTGAATCCCGGCGCAGCCACCGCGTGGGATCCGCTGCGCGAGCCCGACGAGGCACCGATGCCGCTCCAGTCGGCCCCGGTCGCCGAGGTACTCGCTGATCTCGCGCACGCGTTGCGCACCACCGACATGACCTGGCCCCGCACCGACGACGAGGACTTTTGCGATCACCGGGCGCTGGCATGGTCCCGCTGCCGGGACTACCTGCCAGAATGGCCCGAACACGCCGGAATTCCCGAGCAGAGGCGCCGCCAATTGGTCGAGGACTTCCTCACCGATATCGGAAGCGACGACGACGTGAGCCGGTCGCTGGCCGAGCTGTTCCTGGACTATGGCGACGGCTACATCGGCGCCGGACCGCTGTGCTGGAGCCCGGGCGAGGTGATGTTGCTGCTTACAGATTGGCTTCCCCGCAAAGCAGTCCTCGACGCCGACCAACGCAACGCACTGCCCTTTCTGTTGCGCCGATGACTGACCTTCGCGTTGACCCAACAGGGGATCGACCGCCAGTGGATCGGCCTCGTCGTTGATGCTGTCGACACCTTCTTACCTGAGTTCCATGACGCGTTCGACAATGAAACTGCCTGGGGCCCCGGCAAACAGGTGGTCGCAGCGCTTTCCGAGCGAGGCGTCGACCTCACCGACCGCCACGCCGTCGACGACGCTATTCGGCAACTCAACGCCGAACAACTTGCCCACCGATTACTGCCCTGAACCGTCAGCTGTGAGCTCACCCGATTCACACGTCGTGCCGATTCCTTCTGAACCTGGGGAGTGCTTTCGCGCGACGCGCTGCCCAGCGAATGTGCGCTCGTTGGGAAAGCGGTGTAACCGCACTGTGCGATGCTAGTAAGGCTACCTAGCGTTGCTAGAGAAACTAAATAGCATAGTAACGCTATTCTGGCTATCTCGAATAGCTATGCGAGCGTTGATTGCCCGCCCGCCTACTCCTGCTAGGAGTGACGTAGTAGCTAGCGGTGAAGCGACCGTTGCACTAAGGCCGCTGGCGGAAGTAGCACTTCTCTCGCACCGAGATAAGGACGCTAGCCTAGCTAGCGGAGCGCGGCTTGCCCGAAACTCGTGCTCGGTTGATCCGGTGCGAGATCTGCTCGGGCAGCATGTCGAGCTGTGAAGACTCGAAGCCGGCCTGCCCTGTTTCGCCGTGTTCCGCAGTGCCTAGGCGGATGCGATCTGGTGGAGGGATGCGTTTCGCGTGACGGTGCCTCGTGCATAGTTGTGGCGGCGAACCCCTTACCTGCTGAAATATCAACGCTAGCTCCTATAGCATTGACGGGATCTACTTTGGTAGCAGGAGGGGAAGCACACCTATCCGAGCTATCTGGGCTATCGTCTCTAGTCTTCATATCGCGGACAGTTCTGCTACGGAGACGATCACAGCTACTCGTTGTAGCGCAGCAATTCTCGCAATCGTCGCTATCAGAGAGATGCCACCAACGATATCTACGTGAGCTAGACGCCATATGAGCGCTACAGTAGCGCCGTGTTCTATGGACGCTCGCATGTCTAGGCTGACTCGCCTTTCAAGCCTTACTAGGCTGGCTACGCAGTCTAGGGATCGTAGGGTAGCTCGCAGAGCTATGAGTGCGAACATAACTACGAGCGCGATGCTTGCTAGACAAGTCTGATTATCGATCATTGCTGTCATCGCTATAGGCGCAGTCATATCTAACTTCGCTATGAAAACTAGTGCAGTAAGTGTTGCGAGCAAAGCGATTACAGACACCGTAAATAGGGTCGCAATTGTAGAGATCATAGCTATGTCTGCGTCCACAGCGTCGATCGCTACGAAAGCCAAACTAGAGACGCTAGTTACGCTATGCACGCTATCTCACCTAGCAAAGGACGCTAGCGTTGCTCGGCGTGTCGAGCTAGCTCAGCAGCCAAGCCTGGCTATGCTCCCTACGCGAGCGTGCGAAGTTGCACTAACGCTCATCGCGCGCATCTGGAAGTCTCCTGGCCACGACGGAACGGAAACCAAGTCATGACACGCAAATGCGCGATCTGCAATCAGAAAGGGGGAGTGGGCAAGACCGCCACGACCCTCGGTCTCGCGAGCGCAATAAGCAACGCCGGCGGACACGTCCTCATTGTCGACGTCGACCCCCAGGGCAACGCCACCAACGGCGTAGGCGTCACCATCACCGACGAGATGATGACAACCTACGACCTGATGAGCCGAACCGAGTCGGGCACAGCGATCGACGCCGTCATTGCCACCCCATGGGACGGCGTCGATCTGATCCCGGCCGACCAGACGCTCGCGAACATCGAATCGGATGGGGCCAACGACCTCATCTTCCGCCTCGACATCGCCTTCGAGGGCCTCGACCTCTCCGCCTACGACGCAGTCCTCTTCGACTGCCCACCGTCGCTCGGCAAACTCCTCTTCGCCGTCTTCTGTGCAGTAGACGGGGTCATCGCAGTAACCGAGCCCACCATCGACAGCGTTCAAGGCGTCACCAAGCTCTTCGAAACCGTCGAGAACGTCCAGCGACGCCCCAACCCGAACCTGGCTATCGACAAGATCGTCCTCAGCCGACAGCGGGGGACAGGCGAACACCGATTCCGCGAGAGCGAACTACGCGAGGTCTACGGCGACCTCGTCGCGCGCACCACCATCCCGGAATACGCCACGCGGCAGGACGCACACAGCGCGCGCACCCCGATCCACAAATTCACAGGCGGAAAATCGCTGTCATTGCAGCTCGCCTACACCGACCTTCTCAACGAACTACCCATCAAGACCGCAGGAGCGACCGTATGAGCGTCCAACGTGAACCCGCTATCCGCAGGCCGGCGCACCCTGCCGCAGATCTTCCTGAGCGCCCCCGGGTCGTCAAAGACCCCACACCGGCCGCCGTCGACGAGCAGCCGACGCAACTTCCGACCGAATCGACGATCAGACCCGTCGCCGACGTGCCCGTCACATCGGTCGTGTCTCCTGCACCCGAGGCGGCATCGCCTGTTGAGAAGCTCAGCGAACAACACAACGTACGGTTGCGGCCTTCGACCAAGGCCCGCCTGACACGCGGCGTAGACAAGCTGCGCTACGAGACCGGAGATCGGAGCATCACCATCTCGTCCGTCACCGACGCCGCTCTCATCGAATACCTGACCAAAAACGGCTGCTAGCACCGACAGCGACGATAGCTAGCGTTGTTAGGTGGGTGTTGGAGTGCAAGTTATGCCGACCGCAACGCACTGACCGAGCCGACATAAGGAGGCCCCCGCCGATTGCGCCGGCGGGGGCCCCGTGGACCGGGACCCCGTGGAAGGAAACCCCGATCATGAACGACCTTAGTATCCGAGCAGCACGAATCCAGCTCCGCGCCCTCATTGCCGCCCTAATCGTTGCGATCGTCATTGCGGTCGGCATCACCACCGGAGCGTTCGTGCTGTCGTTCGCCGTCCAACGCGACCTCGCATTGCAGGCCGGAATCCCTCACTACCTCACCTGGATCTTCCCCGCCATTGTCGACGGCGCAATCCTCGGCGCAACGATCGCCATCGTTGCGCTAAGCAAAATCAACGGCAGCGCAACGGGGAAACATTTCTTCCTCTGGCTCGCAGTGGTCGTCGTCTTCATCAGCGTCTTCGGCAACGCCTACCACGCCTACCGCGCCGGGGAAGCCGCCGCACGGAGTGCTGCAGCTGGCATCGACCTGGGATACACCCCACTGACTCCAACCGGCGCATCGCTCATTGCAGTCATCCCGCCGCTCTTGGTCCTAGCTTTCACCCACGGTGTCGGAATCCTCATCAAGGCCATCGGCACCGCCCACACCGAGTACACCGCGGTCGTCCGAGACACTCCTGACCGCGAACATCGGGACGACGCGGCCCATTACCCGACGGTGGCGGCTGAATCGATGCCGACAACCGAACTGAACGTTGGCCATATTGCGGACATCGCTACTCCGCGCATTGCGCAGGACCCCGACGTTGCGCCGCGCATTGCTCAGGACCATGACGTTGCGGCGGACCCCGACGTTGCGGCGCGCATTGCTCAGACCGTTGCGCAGTTCGCCGACGTTGCCACGGCAGACGACTCCTCGGCAGTCGACGACAGTAGTGAGGCCGCCGTGACCGGACCTGAGAGTTCTACGCGCGTTGCGGATGCCGCGCAACCAACCGCAACGAACCCAGATGACCTCACCGATGTTGCGACCCTCACCGAGGAGCACGTTGCGCGCAGTGCACTGGACGGACGCAATGCCGATGCACTGAAGGTCGGCAATGCGCTCGAGGACTCGCAGGAGCCATTCGTGTTGCCGGACGAGGCCCAGACCATCGAGAACCTGCTCGACTTCATCGAAACGTGCGCCGACTTCGAGCCTGTAGTGAAGGAGACGGCCCGACTGCGGATCATCGAACAGCACAGTTACGCGGAGATCGCCACACTCACGCGGGCTAAGGCCGCAAGCACCGCAATGCGCCGGTTCGACAAGGTTGCGCAACGCGCGGTCGACGCCGGGTTCCGGACGCCCCCGTTGCCGGAACTCGAGGACATTGCGGACGGACGCAATGCGGCAACGCTCGATCCGCAGTACACATTGGTCGGGACACCCTGATCACACGCCCCGGCAAGGCGGCGACCGCCAGTCCCTAGTCTCCGCGGCTCGACTGGGGAGACGACCGACCAACAGAACGAAGGACACCCCACACCCAGGGAATCCCGAACCGCCGCAACACCCAGCGCCTCTGACCGCAACACGGCCCGACGTTGCAGACCAACCAGATGGAGTTGCAACGCAACGCCGACAGTGCGAGATTGGCAACGCAATGTCCGATTCGGATGCAACGGACAACCGGACGTGTGGGCCGCTAAGCGGACGCAACAACGTCGGCGATCATTTGCGCATTGCAGGTGGGCGAGCGCCGCGTTGCAAGTTGGACGCTGGTCATTTACACAGTTCACCTAAGAAGAGTGGATGAGGGAGCGGTTGTGGAATGGTTCGTATCGTTTTGGGATCTGGAGACTCAGCGGACATCGGTGCGCGCGGGGGAAGCGTCCAATCGCGTTGACGCCATGACTCAGGTCATCGCCACTGGGCGCGAGCTGGCGCGCCGCGACGACGGGTCGGTGGTCAATAAGACTGCCCACATCCGTATCGGAACAGAGCTGGCGGTGGTGGCCGGGTTCGACAATCCACACCTCAGCGACGAAAACCTGCGCTGCCGTATCGAGGCCGCCATCACCGCGAAGCAACAACACGCCCGCACGATGCAGCAACGTATATCCGTCGAGTTGTAGTTGCGGTCTCCTCGGGGGTACCTGGTGACGCTGACATCCGCCGCAGGCACACCCATCCAGCCACTCGATCTCGAAGTGGGCGAGTAGATCCGGTTCCACATTGCCCCTCGGGCCAATGTTGTTTCGGACGTCAACGCCGTCGGCGCGGCACACTAAGGTCACGAGCTGGTTGAGCCCGGTCTCGGCAAATGCCATCGCGGCCGCTTGAGTCGTTCGACGGTGCCGCGGGGTGTCAGTGCGCGGTCCGACGCTCTAGATGGGTGGGTATCGATCAGTTGCGGAACGGTTGGCGAACCCATCTCACGCGGCGCTGGTGGCAGGGGAGAGCGGACAGAATTTCATCACTGTGACGTAAATGCCCGGGCCTGGACGGTTGTCTGTTTTCTTCACCGGGGGCCGGATGGCGGCCGCGGAAATGGCAACGTCACGAATTGTGCTCCGGAACGCGCCGCGACCGTGACTGCAAGGCGGAGATAGCTAACTCCGCTACGCTAGCTAGCATTGCAATTGTAGGTTGCGTATTGCGCAACAGAACGCACCCGTCGTGTTTACAGACCGTCCCTCGATTGTTGGCTCACCGGGCCGACCTCGAACAACGGGTCGACGAGATGTAGAAGGTAGTACTACCCAGGGTGATGTTGGCAGCACCGCATCAGCACCGCATCGGCACCGTTCGAGCGGCGCGCAGCAGTGTCGCGGTATCTAGTGCCGTCTAGTGTTTCAACAGTCGGGCTCGTCGGTTCTGCGGAGCTGACTCTCACACTGACGCAGGCTCGCTGAGGGATCACAGGTCCCACAACCCCAGCAACGCGGACCTAAGGCCAGGGGAGCGGACGTAGTGGTCGGTCCGCAGCCGTGACCCGGGGTGCCCGAGATCGGTCAGCGCCTTCTCGGCGCCTGGGAGGGGGAGCGGTGACAGGCCGGTGCGCAGGCGCAGGAAGTACAGAACCGCTCCACCGGACCGTGGGATCTTCATGGGGCCGGACACCACGACCGCCGGCGCGTAAATCCACTCGTCATCGGCGGAGACGAAGATGATCACGTCGCCCCGCTTCACCCCGCTGGGCCTGTCGAGGCGAAGCGATTCGAGCTGGTACTTCGCCGCCGGGCCGCCGCGGCTGTGATGGCGGCCCCGCTGCTCGTCGAGGACCTGTTGTTCGGTGCGGGTGGGTTCGTAGTCGACGGCGTGTTTGACGAACATCCGGGTCACCGGCGTCGGCAGGAAATCGGTCTCGGTGCGAACCCTGCCGGTGACCCCGGGCAGTGGGACCGCGCGGCCGATCTCCCACTCCAGGATCGCGTCGTCGAGGAACACCTGATCGACCTCGGTGATCTCGTCCAGGTTGTCGATGAACTTACGGACACCGGCGACGATCTGGGGGTCGTCGGTGATGACCACCGCATCATCGGCCAGGGTGGAGTTTTCCGACGCGTTCGCCGACCCGATCACCGCCCGGGTGTTGGTCGCGATCACCTTGGCGTGCAGGGTCGGCGACGACAGCACCCGCACCCCCTTGTTCAGGTAGTACGCGAGGGCGGCGGGGGAGGTGGCGTGCGCCCGGACCGCAGCCTTGGAGGCGTTGACGACCAACAGGTCCCCGGCGCGCAGCGGGAGCAGGGTGGGTGCGTCCTGTCCGAGGTAGCCGATCGCGGCGTATCGGGCGCCGCGGGTGCGGATGGCGCGGGTGATGTGCGGCCACGGACTCGGCCCGTGGAAGGTGGTCCCCATACCGACAGACGGTAACCGGCCGGCCTTGCGTGTGGTGCCGGTCCCTGGCAACGCTAAAAGGAAGCTCAACGGGGGCGCCGCCGGTCCGGCGCGCCCCGGTGAGGTCGACGGCGGCGCGGGGGCGGGCTGACCGCGGTCGCCTGGGGTGCATCATCCGGTCGAATCTCGGTTGCGGACAACGCATCGGCGTCGGCGTCGACCCCGACCGGCGGCTCGCTCGTACGCTATGAGCACCACGAAACGAGACCGGCGGGAGAAGGATGATGAGTTACGAAGCGATCTACGACGGGGTCCGCTATCCACTCGCCGATGCGGCCGCCGCCCACAGTCTCGAGGACGACATCCGGGGCCTCTTCGCAGACAACGGCAACGGCAAGGGTGGATTCGTCGGTTTCGTCAGCCAGAACTCGACGGTACGGCTCCTGATCACGCCGGCGACTCCGATCGCGATTCGGGGCAGCGACGAGCCGAACCCGACCGTCGTCCACCGCTGGTAGCCCCGCCCCAGCCGACACCCTCCATCGGACCGCGACGGTGTGTCCGCCCAATGGACCAGGGGTTGTCAGCGAGACTTTCGGCAACGATCCACCGTCAGCAAAGGAGGTAGGGTGCCCGGCCTCATCTTTGGGTGGTGTCACCTACGGCATCAGCCAGACCAGATTCGAGGCCACCCGCGAGCTGCTCGCACGGTTCGCCGAGGGACACACCCTGGGAGTGGCGATGTCCCTCACCCATGACGGCGCCCGGCACCACCTGTTCATCACCCCTGGGGTACCGATCACGCTGGTGGAATGACGACTCCGCAGTGGTCGCATCATGACGGTTTCCGGCGGAGACACTGCCCGGGCAGTGTCTCCGGCGAGGCCGCCACCAGCGGCGTTAATGCCCTCGGCGGGAGGTGACACCCCGTCACAGTCTGGGCGCAACTCTGCACGCAAACATGCCAGCGAAGATACCGGCAACACGGCGCGTAGTGGGTAGGGTGAGGTCCGCGCACGTACACGGGTGGCACACCGAACACGAGTGGGTGGGGATGGCGAAGGTAGGAAATTCCGAGGGCGGCGCCCGCCGCCGCCCGACCGGGGCCGGACGAGCAGCCGTAGGGGCGGCGAAGCGCGCTTCCGGTGCGGGAGACTTCGGTGGTGCGGGAACGCCGAGTCCGGAGTTGACGGCGAAGCTGGAACCTCGGAAGGGCCCGGCGAAGGTTCCGCTCAATACCCGGGTCCTGGCCTCGACGGAGGCCCGGTTGAACTGGCTGGTGAACGATCGCCAATCCACGGTGACCAATGTCGTGGACGTGGCCCTGCAGGAGTTCTTCGACCGCTGCAGCGTCCCGCCGGCAGATCATGACGGCCGGATCACCGAGCAGGAGTCATGAGCAGTCCGTGGGAACAGATACCCCTGTTCGCACTGCCCGAGACAACCCTGACGACCTCTCCCGCTTCCACCGATGATGTTCTCCCCATCGATGATGACGTTCTCTCCGACGACGACGCTTTCTCTGTCGATGCTGATGTCTTCGTCGAAGCCGATCAGGCGGGCTCTGAGCAAGCCGCTGCCGCCCACCCCGCATCGCCCGAGCGGTCGGATGCCGCCGAAGCCGACGACGCCCCGACCCCGCCGACACCCGAGACGGACAGCGAAGCGGTGGACGGCGACGAAGTGGACGACGACGCGGCTGTCAGCGACACGGCTGTCAGCGACACGGCTGTCAGCGACACGGCTGGCAACGACGCGGCCGATCCGCCGGTGTGGGAGGCATTGCCGGCCGGAGAAGAAGCCGATGGCCATGCGTTGATCGTGACCGCCGACGGGACCTACACACCGTCCGGGCGGGAGTTGACCGGTCCCGTCGATTCGGTCGAGAAGCTGGACAAACTGATCCGCTGGGCCTCGCTGACACCGTTGGGAGCGCCCGCGCAGATCTGGGTCGTCGGACAGGCCGCGTGCGAGCTGCTCGGGTGGATCATCGACCCCGGCAGCGAAGACGACGTCGACGACATGGAGGCCCTCCGCAACCGCGCCGCCCAGGAATTGACCGCCGTCCTCCAGGCCACCCTGACACCGATGCTGAACGCGGGGTGGGAACTCCGTGGCGATCCCGGGCACGTGGTGCACCTGTCCCGCTCGATCGGGAACTTCACCTCGATGGTCGATGTGGTGATCGAACCGTACGTGTGGACGTACTGGAACAAGGACTTCGGTTGGCACAACCGGGTCGGCGACATGGGCATCCTCGGCTCACCGACGGCCGGAACGTATCTGCCGGACGAGGACCTCCCGGCGGCGCGTGAACTCGGTCGCCGGTTGGCCTGGTGCGCCAAGCACCTCGGGGTGCTCCCGGGACCGACGCCCGCGCGGACCGGCGCCGCCCTCGTCGACAAGATCAAGCGGGAACGCACCCGCAGCGGCAAAGGCATCGTCGTCACCACACCCGGCTCGGTCCCACCCCTCGATGGCCCGCCACGTGGAGACCTCGAACCCGCTGTCGGCTGGACCCGCGTCCCCGACGCGCCGGATCTCGACGGGACGAGCCGGTTGGTGTCGATCGACCAACGCGCCGCCTACCTCGCCTCCGCGGGCATGCTCGAATTCGGCTACGGGCAGCCCAAACACCTGACCGGTAACAATGCCGCGGCTGCGGCGGTGGGGGAGAAGGGTGCACCGTTCGGGCTGTGGCGGATCACCCTGCCGCCCGGGCAGACGCTGTCACTTCCCGGGAAGTTACCCCTGCCGCACCCCCACATGCTCACTGACCAACCGGTGCAGACCTGGGTGACCACGGTCAGCCTCGACGGACTGTGCTCACCGGTGGCGGACGGAGGAATCGGCGCCGATCTCGACGACCTCGACATCACCGAGGCCTGGGTCTACCCACAGCAGGGCCGGGCGCTGGACAAGTGGGCCAAAATCCTGCGCGAGGCCCGCAAGGCCGCGGTGGACACCGAGGACGACGCGACGAAGCGGTTCCTCGGCACCTGTTACAAGGGCTACATCGGGCGAATGGTCAACCCGGACATGTGGACTGCGAAGCAGATGCAACATCACCACCAACCGCTCTGGCGTGCGTCGATCATCGCGCACTGCCGGTGGCGCGGCCGCCGTGTCGCGATGCGGATCGCCCGCGAACACGGCCGCTGGCCGGTCCGCACCGTCACCGACTCCTGGGTGTACCTCCTTGCCGATGGCGAGGACATCGCCGACGCAAGCGAGGCGCTGGGGAAGATGTCGGTCGAGAAAGACGTGGTCCTCACCGACACACTCCTGTCCGCCTTCACGTCGGCCCAGGACGTGCACGAGGTGAACCTCGCGATCAAGGCGGCCTTCGCCGACAACGAGGACGCCGCCGCCGCCGACGACGAAGGGGAGGGGGTCCTCTGATGGCCCTGCATCTCCCGAAGCCGCGCACCAAAAAGCCTGCGCAGGAGGCGGTCGGCCTCGACGGCCTCAAGGTTTCCGTGGCCAACGCCGCGACCAGCGGTGTCGAAAAGTCCAAGCAGGTCAAAAGCGGGGGACTGGCCGGACTGACCAGCAAGGTCTCGGTCAAACAACTGCGTAAGGAACTCGGCAACGAGGGCCTGCGGCAGGCCGCGATCGATGCCGGCCGCACACCCCCATCCGCGCGCACACTGCGCCGGTGGGCCCAGCAAGGCCGGATCCCGCACGCCGACGTCGTCGAGCGAGCCCAGCGCCGTGCGGCGATCGAACGCCTCGGCGGCATCGACGCCGTGGCCGCCAAGATCGGCCGGTCCCGCTCCGCCGTCTCCCGGTACCGGTCCGGGGAAACCAGCGAGTTGCGGGCCGACGCCAGCAAGAAACTCAAAACCGTGAAGGCGCAGGACATCATGAAACGCGCCGGAGTGTTGCGGCCGGACGGAACTCCGAAGAAGGCGGTCATCCGCGTCAGGGGTGGTGTCATGGTCCGCAACGGCGCCGACGAGGGATACGACTACCGGGTCCGGACACTGGATTTCGCGAACTCCGACACCCCGTTCACCAGTGAGGAGTCCCGCGAACTGGCCGCCGCGCTGGCGAATGACGATCACGCCCGCGTCGTGGCACTGCTGGAGCGGCACGCCACCCTCGACTACCCGGAGAACAAGGGCTTCGACAAGTACAGCGACCAGTTCGGATTCCACTTCGACCACATCGACTCCGTCCACATCGACTGGATCTGATCTAGAGGGGACGTGCCGTTTCCGCAGGTCCTACCGCGGGAAGAGACGTCGGCGTGCGCGGTGGGTCGGGCGGCAGGCGACGTGCGAATGAGGGTTATCCACATACCCCGTTGAATCTGGCTGCCGAATTCGGTCACCGTATGCACCTCACCTCATCGGTGTGTGTTCTTCGGAGGCTGCGTGTGGCATCCCGGAGCCGCATCGAGGGGTGAGCTTCATAGCTCGCCGCTACAGATGAGGTGCCCATGCCCGCAAGACGTTCGAGAGCCCGCAGCGTGTTTGCTCTCGTTGTGTGCGCGACCGTCGCCGGAGGCGGTGTCGCGGTGACCGCCCCCGCGATCGCGCACGCCGACCCCACCGGTTGTGCGGCGACGTTCAATCTGCTCATCCCCGGCACCTGGGAAACCGATGAGAACGCCGACCCCCACCAAGCGGTGGGGATCCTCCAACCGGTCGCCGACGCCATCACCACTGCCCACGGTGACCGGGCAGAGGTCTACACCCTCCCGTACATGGCCCGCGCGTTCGACAACGGACACACCTACGCCGACAGCAAGATCGACGCCCTCACCAAGGCCGAGGCGGTACTCACCGACGTGGCAAGAAGGTGTAAGGACACGAGGTTCACGATCACCGGCTACTCCCAGGGCGCCGACGCCGCCGGCGATCTTGCCTCGCAGATCGGCAACGACCACGGGCCGGTGCCCGCCAACCGGGTGCTGGCCGTGGGCCTGCTCGCTGACCCCGGCGCCGGTACCAAGGGCTCCGCCGTTGTGGGCCCGCGCACCTCCGGTCACGGCATTGCCGACCCACGCCCGGAGGGAATGGGCAAGCTCTCCGGCCGGGTTGCTTCGATCTGTGATCCCGGGGACTTGTACTGCTCGATCCGCAAGGGCGACAACCCTCTACTGGGCTCGCTCGGGTCGATTCTGAGCAAGACCCCCAGCACGGACGGTGACACCAGCAACACCGGCGACACCAGCAAAGTCGACGGAAATGCTCAGTTGGCTACCGCGCTGACCTCGGACTTCTCCGGGGCCGACCTGCCCGCACTGGGCGAGGGTGTTACCGCACTCTCCCAGCAGCTCTCGCAGCCGAACATTGATGTCGGCGCGGTGGCCGCGACCGCATCGTCCCTCGCCACGACACTCGCGCCGATCGTGGATTTGATCGACTCCGGGGCCGCTCACGCTGCCACCGGGCAGCTTGCCGCCGCCCCGGTGGGCAGCCCCGAACACAGTGCCTCCCAGGTGTTGTCGAAGGCCGGGGCATCTGATCTGTCCACCGCGCTGACCACGGTGACGACGATCGCCGACACCGCGGGGAAGCTGGCCGAGTCGAGCTCGTCGACCGTGGCCGGGGCATCGGAAGACTTGCCGCAGCTGTCGGTCGCGGCCACTACCCTCGGTGGCCAGGTCGCCCCGCTGACCTCGGTTCCCGCCGATGCGCTCGCATCGGCCTCGACTGTGCTGTCGGTGCTCAAACCCGCCACGGTCGTCAACCAGGTGCTCAACGTCGCCACCGGGGTGACCGCGCTCGACGTCCCCGGCATCCTGAACAACCTCACGGTGCTGCCGCAGAAGGTCGCCGCCCTCGACGCCCACGGCGCGCACCAGGTGGCGGGGGAGCTGAACAACCAGTTCGCGCCGTTGGTGAAGATGGCCGCGGCCGTGGATCTGCGCTGGGTGTCACAGATCCTGTCGGTCATCCCGGACCCCACCGGGTACACCCAGATCGCCGCATTGGTGGCGTCCATCCTGGGAGGTGTCGACGTCATCCGGCTGGCCACCCTCATCGGCGAGATCCAGGAAATCGCCTGGACCGCGGTGGAGAAACTGCTGCCGCCACCCGGGCAATTGCCCGACCCGCTCGGAGCCGGTGCCGCGATGGTCGGCCTGCTGCCCGTCGGCCTCGACCTGGCCTCGGTGGCGGTGAACATGCTCTCCGGCAAGGCCACCAAGACCCCACCGGAACTACTCGGCGAAGCCTCGAACGCGGCGACCGGCATCAGCACCCACACGGAGAACGTTGATCTGCCGGCGTTGACCGGCTCGCTGACGACCATGGCGAGGTCCCAGGGTGCCGAGGACCTGACCGCCCTGGTCGGCGAAGGCCTGCAGGCCGCGAGTTTCTTCACCTCCGGTGCCCACACCAACTACAACACTCTGGTCGTCGACAACGTCGGCCGCAACGCGATCACCTGGCTGTCCGACTGGCTCAATCTGCAGATCGGACGGTCCGTATGACCTCCCGCGCCCACAACCCCGCCGCCCGCTGGACCTTCTGCACTCTGTGTCATCACCGCGGCTATCACAGCCGCGCCGACGCCAAAGCGGTCCGCAGAAGGCACCCCGGCGAGAAGGGACTCGCCGTGTTCGTCTGCCCGCACACCACCGGGCTGTTCCACCTCGGGCACCGCCCCGACGCGCTGAGCAACGGGCAGATCGACCGGCAACGACTGCGCAACCAAGCGGCCCGAACAGTAGGCGACCGACGAGGATGAGCTGCCACAGCGCCACGACCCGTCCCCCGATCGCCCTGCCGTTCAGTGCCCTCTGTTTCGGGGTCACCGGCCACCACCCTGGCATCGCCGACCATCGCGCCCCACTGCGATCCGCAGATGACTGGCCGCTAACCGTCCATTCGGGGCTACAACCTGGACGAACAGCACTCCCCGCGAGCAGATCCCGCTTGCAACATCAAAGCGTGACCTTGTAATGTCTGTTCTGGTGGGCGGCGAGGTGATTCTCGGACATCTGCTGCCCGAGGCAGGCTGGCGTGCAACGGACCGGGGCGGGGGTGTGCACGACATGCCCCACGGCACCGTACTCAGTGCGCCCGTGCACCCGGCTGGGCGGCGATGTAACCGCCTCGCCCGCTCCAAGTTCGGCGGTCGACCCGTGTGTGGGGACGTGCCGTCTGCCCAGAAAGATGCCCCGATGTGCCGCTCGAAAGCCCACGGAAGTGGTCGCCGCTGTCCCGGTTGCGG
Source organism: Rhodococcus sp. P4_B6 (assembly GCF_056402215.1). Classification (NCBI taxonomy): domain Bacteria; kingdom Bacillati; phylum Actinomycetota; class Actinomycetes; order Mycobacteriales; family Nocardiaceae; genus Rhodococcus; species Rhodococcus sp. P4_B6. The sequence goes on from NZ_JBFUHV010000016.1 coordinate 45,654, forward strand.
AAGCTACAAGGCCGCTGCGAAAGCCAACGCGAACAGGCGATTGGGCCGTGAAGCTCGGAAAAAGGTGGTCGACCACCTGAAGGAGCAAGGGATGGCCCTGACCGCGGACGCGGTGCAGGCGGCACCCCCGAGTGTCCTGCCGGAGCTGATGGCCGCGTTGGGAATCGACCCCTCGGTGCTGGGGGACACCCCCATGCCGAGCACCCACGCCAACCCACCGTCCGCGAAACTGCTGATCGCCCATGCTGAGACCGAACGCGCGACACTCACCGCCCCGACGATCACCCCGGCACAGGCCGCACTCGAGGACGCCGAACAACGCGTCACCGCAGCCGACGCGGACGCCGAGGAAGCCCGCAAGGCCGTCAACCGGCTTCGGGCCCGACTGAGGAAGGCCAAGAAGACTGTCGAGGACGGCACCGGCTCACCGTACGACGTCGCCGCGAAACAGAAGGACCTCGACGACGCCAAGCAGGCGCATCTCGACGCCCAGCACCGTCAGGTCGAGGCCCGGGAAGACCTGGCCGCGGCGAAGTTCGGGATGCGGGACGACATGACCAGTGGCGCCGAACGCGACGCCTACTACGCATCCCTGTCCGATGACGAGGTCGATACGATCACCCGCGCGCTGAACCGCCGCGCCGCTCCGGCTGCGGCGCAGGCGCTCACCGAGGGCGGACAGCCCGCCCTGGCGGGAACACCGCGAGACACCGGCGTCTACACTGCGGGCACCATCGCGATGGAAACCGGATCCGGTGTCACCGACGTCGAGGGACGCATCCTCGACGGCGGCACCGCCATCTACCGGCGCGGCTACTCGGACTTCATCATCCTGCAGCGCAGCGGCGACGCCTACCACCCGGTCGGGCAGGCCAGCAGCAAAAATGACGCTCTGGCCAAGGCAAACCGAATCCCAGTCCTGACCGCGCCTGATCCGCTGCCGATGGGCGCCACCGACCTGCAGAAGCAAGCCCACGCGATGAAGGGCGAGGTCGGACTGCACGTGGCCCGTAAGACGGTCTCCGGCGCCGCGTCCACGCCGGCCGCGCAACAGGCGGTGATCGACGAAGAAATGGCCGAGGCCCGAGACGCACTTACCAACGCGCTCGGCGGCGGACCGGCCCGCGCGGACATCCACGACGGCATCAAACGGCACAAGATCGCGCTGCGCGAGCAAGCGGCGGACGCGGCCGGTCAGCAGGCGCGGGAAAAAGCCCTCACCGGCGGTGCGAGCAAGGCCGAGGCCGACGCCGCGTACAGCAAGGCACACCGACGCGCCCTGGGGACGCCCACAGTCGGTGGCGGGGTGATCCCGCACTTCGACCACGACATCCCACCGCACAGCCTCGGCGCCGACAAGCACGCCAGCCTCTGGCGCAGCGGAATACGCGCCTACGGCAAGGAAACCTCCGGCGACTACCCGGTGATCGCGCAGAAGGCCGGGGACCTGAAGGCATGGGGTTTCCAGGTAGGCCCAGGCGGTCAGGTGCACACCTCGAGCATCGGGTCGCTGACCACCTCGAACGCGCAGTTCGTGCAGAAGATGCTCACCTACACCGAACGCACCGCGCTGACCACCTACACCGGCGGCAGCTACCGCTCGATCAACGCCGCGATCACCGGCCGCGACGCGAACCCGTCCGGGCACGTCAAGACCGTGGTGTCTCAGCTGGACTCGGCATTCGACAGGTTCCGTGAACACAACCCGAACACAGCGCCGATGACACTCGTGCGCGGTACCCGAGTGCCGAGCGGATGGAAGGGCAGCACCGAGGAGTACATCGACGCCGCCTTCACGGTCGGTTCCCGCATGCAGATCGGCAAGGTCACCAGCTTCTCCACCAACCACGGCACGGCACACAACTTCGCCGGCCACCCGCCGTACATGATGGTCGTCCGCACACGAGACGGACTTCCGCTCAAGTCCATCTCGAACTTCTCCTCCGAAGACGAGGTCGTCCTCCCGATGGGCACCCACCTGCGGTGCGTGAAGGTCGACCACCACGGCATCGGCGGCCGGCCGACCGTCTACATGGTCGCCGAAGATCTGGTCGCCGAAGCCGACGGCGGCACCGGCGGCGGTACGACCAAGGCCGCGTAACCCAGTCTCTACCAGCTAAAATGATACGTCCCCTTCCGGGAGGGGCGACGACGGAAGGACCACCGGCGATGGCCGCACTCAGCGACGAGCAGCTCGACGAGATCCGCCGGCAGCTCAATCAGGGGATGACCCCCGACGCGATCGCCGACTACCTCGGACGAGTCGCCGACCTAGACCTCATGGACATCGAGACCGTCCGCACCGCCGCCTACGCCATCTCGCGAGGAGAGACCCCATGGCCATGACGCCGTCGATGAGCCACCACACCGCGCCGGCCGACACTCAAATCCGGTACGCCAACGCGTTGACCGGACTGGCCGCCGGTGACGCCTGGGGCTACCAGGTCGAATTCACCAGCTACGCTCAGATGCCGGCCTACCCCGTCGCCCCACCCGCCGGCCCGTGGTGGACGATCTCCGACGACACGCAGATGACTCTTGCCCTTCATTGGGCTCTGGCCGAGGTCACCGACTTCGCCGACATCGAGACGGTCACCGACGCCATTATCCGGCAGTTTCTGCTGTGGCAGGTCGACCCCGATAACACCCGCGCCCCGGGTCGCACCTGCATGACGTCGCTGCGCAACCTGCGGGCCGGTGCCCGCTGGTACGACAGGGACGGCGCCGTCGAGTCCGCTGGCTGCGGGGCAGTGATGCGCCTGGTCCCCACCGCCTTCGCGCCCGACCCGTATTGGTTGGGTCTGACCGCCCTGCAGGCGGTGATCACCCACAAGCACCCGCGGGCCGTCGTCCCGGCGTTACTGCTTGCCGACGCCATCCGCCACGCCCCGGAGTACCGCGGTCGGTTCCTCGAGCACGCTCTCACGACTGCCGCGCAGATCCACAACGGCACCAGCACCTGGACCACGGATCCGTACCTGCGGGATGTCCTCGCCCCGATCACCGGGGACGTGACGTCCTACCTGGTAGAGGGGTTGGATGACGGGACCGTGGACATCCTCACCGCCGCCGCGGCCCGCCTCGAACAGCTCCGCCCTCTGCCGCCGGCCGAGTTCGGGGACCCGTGTGCCGGGATCGGTGAGGGGTGGGAGTCGGCCAGCGCGGTCGCTCTGGCCTTGCTGGTCGCCGACCTCGCCACCACCTCCGACAATGATGCCGCGGCCGCCGCCCTGACCGGGCCGGAGGCGCTCGCCTGGGCATCAACGAGCAACGGCGACTCGGACTCCATCGCCTGCATCGCCGGCGGCATCATCGGCTCCGCCCACCCCGAAACGGACTACTGGGCCGGAGCGGGCCTGACACCTACCTTCGAGCCCCGCTACGCCGACGAGATCTTGGCCGCGGCGAGCCGGCTCCCGGCCGGTGCTCCGGCCGGCTGACACTTCTGCCGCGTCGTCGTTCTCGCGACGTACGGCCCCGACGTGGAGCGGGTGTCAGGTCAGGTCGTCGGTCGGGGCGGTTGCCGCATTGGATTTGATCGACTCGATCCCGTTCTGGGCCGCCGCCTTCGATGTGTATCCCTGACTGGCCGCGATGATTTCGCCGTTCGCAGCCTTCAGGTGAAAGGCGAAACTGGCCGGCGGTGTCCTTGAACAGCTCGAACTTCGCAGTCATCGCTTCTCCTCCGGTGAGTCCACGAGTGTCGCGGACGCCGTGCGACTTCACGGTAGGTCGACCGAGAGCTCACCGGCGGCAGAACACTGTTTTCCTCCGGTGCTGCCAGTAGGGTCGTCTGGTCCGTACCGAAGAACTCGAGGGGTGGGAATTGTGGCACGCAAGGTCGTGGTAGAGCTGGCCGACGACATCGATGGCACCGTCTTCGGCGAGGACGGTGAGAGCATCCACTATGCCGTCGACGGCGTCGAGTACGTGATCGATCTGAAGGACGAGCACGCGAAGGAACTCCGGGAGACCTTCGAGTACTACGTCGCCCACTCCACCCGGGTCGGCGGCCGCAAACACCGCGCGGACCGGCAGGTCAACCCCACTGCTCCGAAGCGGGCATCGGGTGAAACGAAGAAGATCCGCGCCTGGGCGATTGAGCAGGGTCACCAGCTCTCCTCCCGCGGCCGGATCCCCGCCGAGATCGAGCAGGCTTTCCACGACGCCCACTGACCACGGGTGACCCGTGCAGGATCGCCACCCTCGCTGGGACACCCGCCTTCGGAATGCCAGCAGATCGTCCGCTGTTGAAGAGGTCGACGGTGGCGCTCATACCCCGGGTACCACACCAGAAGAGTCGCTGCGAGCGACCACTTGCCGAGAGGCGATATGGCGTCGCCGTCCCCCGGACCGGGTAAGACCTACAGTGCGTAACGTTCCCGGGAAGGAACGAAGCCGCTGTCACCGGGGAAGGCGACAGCGGCTTCCCCTTTGCTCGGATACGCTCCGTCACAAGGAATCCCGGGTGATCGACCCAGGATCCAGATCTCGGGCGAGGGCCACGATCTCGCCGTCGAAGGCGATGCGGCCACGCCGGTCGAACGTCTCGGACAGCGCCGCGGCCACCTCCGGGTAGGAGGAGGTGACGACGGTGAGGTTGCGGGTCCAGAGCACCGGCGGCTCACCGCCGCCGACCGCAGCCAGTAGGCGGAAGCCGTCGTACGTCATTTCCGCCGCCCAGTCGCCGGTGTTCTCCGGTGGGTCACCCGGGGTGGCCAGCATCGGCGCGATCAGCCGCATGAGCCGATTGTGCGCCCATCTGCCCAGCTCCGGCGACCTTTTCCGGGTCACGGCGCCGAGGGTGCGGCGCGATCACCGACCCGCGAGGGCCGCCCGGACTGCTCGACCGCCGGTGGCATGACACCCTGTCAGTCGACACGTCACGCCCGCCGAACGCCGGAAGGACCCCGCACCACCCATGACCACCTGGACCCTCTGGATCGGCGCCCTGTTGGTCGTCGGCGGCTCGGCCGCCCAGCTCACTCATCGCACCGCGGTGGCCCGCGTCCTCTGGGCGCTCGCCGTGCTCGCCTTCATCGCCACGACCGTCGGGGCGGTGACCGCTGCCGAGTTCTCGCTGCCGTTGGTGCTGATCCTCGTGGCCGCGCTCGCGGCGACCTGCGCCCTGATCGCGGTCACCCGTGAGCCGGCCAAGGCCAAGGCCAAGGCCGCGGCGGGGCGAGGGGGCGCGCAGTGATCACCGCGGTCTGCGCCATGGTCCTCGGCGTCCTACTCGCCGAATCGGACCTAGCCGACCGCCGGCGCACCCGCCAGTCGGAGCGGGCGCGGATCGCCGAGATCGCCGCACGTCTCGACCGCTTCCAGTGGTGGGTACTCGAGGACCTCGCCGACGCACGCCAGGCATTCCTGTACCGCGACCGCGCAACAGGGGACGAGAAGGTCCGGGCGTTCCTCGCGGCCCGTGAGACTGCCATCAAGGTCGGTATCCCCGACGAGGTGGCGGTGTACCGGCTGGCTGACCAGATGATCCGGGAACGGGACCAGCAACGGCTGGGATAAACCCCATGCAGCGGTTCGAACTTGGAAGAGACCGACGGGCCTGGCCGTCCCCATCAGGTCCGTCGGGGCGCGCACCGCGTAGGTGCCGGTGACAGCAGGTCGATCGTCGGCTGCGCCCCACCGCCGCTTCATGCACAGAGCAACAGGCCGCCACACACCGATCTGCGGGACCCCGCAGATCAGGACCGGGAACGGGTCACGGTCTGGGCAGTGAGTGGCGACCTGTTGCTCGTCGCGATCGTCACAGTAGGTCGTCCCTCTGACATTTAGTCTCGGAGGGAGTCCGCCCTCACGAGATGCGCCAGCTCCTCGAATCCCTGCAGATGCTGGCCTCGGACCAGCCTGTCGAGGACAAGGCGGCAGCACGCACTTCTGTCCGAATGCCATGCCCGCGCCGAGGGAAGCTGCCGCAAACTCCGCAAACAGGCTGTCTACGCCGAAGAGTTGACGCACTTCTCACCGACCACACCGCCACTCGGTAGCGTCGTTCGGCGCTCACCCGCGATCGCTGCGCTGTGGCCGGAAGAGGTGCGGGCCGATGCTTCCCGGGCGTACGCCCCACCGACCCGCACCACGCTTTGCGCCCCGATATTCGAACTGGGAACCTGCTGGGCAGACCCAGAGGAACCCTCTGCGTGGGGCAGCGCCGAGGCTACCACGCAATCGAACAGGTGTGCGAAAATTGCGTCATGCGGTACTCGGAATCGGCGCCCGATCTCTGCCCCAGTGGCCATCCGCTAGGGCCGGGCCAGTGCTTGGTGGGGTGGGAGGTCTGCGGGTGCCCGGCAGCGGCGGCCGAGAACTGCGGGCACCGCACGTTCTTCTGTCGCTCGTGCGGGCTGACAGTGCGAATCCCGCCCTGCTCCGGTGCGCAACCGCAGGCGGACCGGTGGTTCACTCCTCCCAAGCCTGTCTGATGGCAATCCGCGGCCGCGCAATCGTCTGTCGGTGACGCTCCGTAGACTCGGGTTGTTCTGTCGAGCATCCCCCCGGATTTTGCTCGCAGAACACCCCCAGTGGCCCGGCATCACCCCCGATGCCGGGCCACACCCATGTCGGAACCGGGCGACTCATCGAGTGCGCGTTGTCATCCGCAGACAAAGCGTCGTGAACGAGTCTTGACCAGGGGTTATGACACGTCCCCGTCGCTTCGGTCCGAGAACGTTCACCCCACCGCCCCCTGGTATCTGGTTACGCGGAGTTACAGCTACCTCTTCTGCCTGATCGGCTGCGGTTGTAGGCTCGCGCGCATGACTGACAGCGGACGCGAACTCGATCTCGTCATCTACGGTGCCACCGGGTTCGTCGGAAGGTTGCTCGCCGACTATCTCGCACGCACCGCCCCGGACGGTGTGCGGATCGGCCTCGCCGGACGGTCCCAAACGAAACTCGAGGCCACGCGGTCGGTGCTCGGGGCTCGCGCCGCCGACTGGCCGATCGTTATCGCCGATGCTGACGACGCCGTCGCGCTCGCCGAGCTGGCCTCCCGCACAAAGGTTGTCGCAACCACCGTGGGCCCGTACGCGAAGTACGGCACCGAAATGGTCGCAGCCTGCGTCGCGGCTGGCACCGACTATGTGGATCTAACCGGGGAGGTGTTGTTCGTCCGGGCAAGCATCGACGCCCACCACGAGAAAGCCCGGGCCAACGGTGTGAAGATCGTGCACTCCTGCGGCTACGACTCCATCCCCTCCGACCTGGGTGTTCATGTGCTGCACCAGAGAGTCCAAGCCGACGGTGCGGGGGAACTGACCGACACTACCCTGGTCGCGTCGCTGAGCGGCGGCGTCTCAGGTGGAACGATCGACTCGCTGCGCACCCAGATCGACGAATCGAAAAAGGATCGGATGCTGCGCCGGGTCGCCGCCTCCCCGTACTCGCTCAGCCCGGACCGGACGAAGGAACCCGACCTCGGCCGACAGTCCGACGTCGCCGTGGTCGACGGCGCGGACATCGACCCGCAGGTACGCGGGTGGAAGGCCCCGTTCGTGATGGGCTCCTACAACACCCGCATCGTCCGGCGCAGCAACGCATTGCGTGGTTGGGCGTACGGCCGGACGTTCAAGTACCGGGAGGTGATGAGCGTCGGTAACTCGCGCCTGTCCCGCGTCTACGCGGCCGGTGTCGCCGCGATCCTCGGCGGACTCGTGCTCGGTCTCAGCGTTCCGCCCACCCGGTACGTCCTCGACCGCCTCCTCCCCGCCCCCGGCGAGGGCCCCAGCGACAAGACTCAGCGCAACGGGTACTTCGCGATGGACATCTACACCACCACCACGACCGGCGCCCGCTACGCCGCCCGGGTCAAGGCGCAGGGCGATCCCGGATACCGCGCCACCGCGGTCCTACTGGGGGAGTCCGCACTGAGCCTCGTCCTGGACCGCGACCGCCTGCCCGACGAGTCAGGCGTCCTCACCCCGGCTACCGCGCTCGGCGACGTCCTCGTCGACCGGCTGCGCAGCGCCGGCGTGGAGATCTCCGTCCGCAAACTCTGAGGTGCACTCCTCGTGGAAGGCCTCGGGGCTGTTCCATGCCCGCGAACACATGCAGCAAGACTGCTGCCCCGGCGCGGCATCCCGGAGCTGTCCACACACACCTTGGTCGGCCCGGTTCGTGGCGCCAGACGGGCGGCACCGCCCCGGCTGGGGTGATCCTGATGTTGCGTCGAGGGTTACCGGCCCGGCGCGAGAACTCCGGTGGTCGGCTGCCGTGGCTGCGGTCGGTTGCCGAGACGATGCGACCTGATCGCCGCGGCGATCAGGTCCCGGCGCCGTGTTGGCGCACGTATGAGATCGCTTGCCGGGTCTCTGGGGGATAAGCGCAGTCTGTCGGGGGCATGTCATCTTCCCAGGTGGAGGCCGCACTTGGCCGAGCCGGCGTGCCAGTCTGCGCGCACGGTGGCCACACATAGGAGATCCTCCGGAGGGTATCGCCATCGCGCTCGCACCTTGCAAGGTATCGCTGTAGTGTTGTCGACGCGAACCGTAACCGAACGATCTCCCGCATCGACGAGAAGGCAATGAACAGGAAGGATTCTCACGACGATGGCCAACCCGCATCGACTGACCACCGATCAGGTCCTGGAGCTGATCAAGGAGGAAACCGGCACCGAGCTGTCCGCCTCGACGTTCCGCGGATACGTCACCCGTGGGCAAGCGCCGGCGCCGGTGGAAAAGATCGGCCGCACTCCGCTGTGGAAGCGCTCGGAGATCATCGAGTGGGCGAACAACAGGCCCGGCCAGGGCGCGCGCACCGACATCCCCAAACGGCGCCGCCGCCGCGCCGAGTGATCACACTTCATCCCCACGACACTCAGGCTGCGTGAACTGGCGAAATCGTCTGTCCACCAGCGGATGCTGGTGAGAGTGTGTGCAGGTGTCGAATGGGAGAGCCCCGTGCGGGACTGTGGTGCACCGCGACCGAGGATGCCAGGACCGCTACGATCGTCCACGGCTCGCGGGGGATCGGCTTCGCACATCAACGACAGCGCAACGACACAGGGGAACACACATGGCAGCTGGTGAGGTCACACAGGCGGAGAAGGACGGAGCCGAGAAATACAGCCGGGTCGTCCTGGCGGCGTACGACACCTTCGTCCTGAAGTGGAGCAACACCTACGCCTGGCGCTGCCCCCGCGAACGGCTCCTCACCCACTACAACACCCACCTGCGCGCACGGCACCTCGACATCGGCCCCGGCACCGGCTGGTACCTCCACCAGGCCACCTACCCGAGCGCGGCGCCCGAGATCACCCTGATGGACCTCAACACCAACACCATGGCGATGACCACTGACCGGCTCGCCGACCGCAACATCACCCCGGAGATCCACACCGGAAGCATCCTCGCCCCCATCGACCCGGCCGTGGGTGTATTCGATTCCGTGGCAGCGAACTTCGTGTTCCACTGCGTCCCTGGAACCTGGCCGGAGAAGGGTAAAGCGTTCGGGCGCATCGCCCAGGTCGTCGACGACGACGGTGTGTTCTTCGGCTCCACCATCCTCGGGACCGGCGTGGAACACAACCTCTTCGGCCGCGCCCTCAACGTCCTCTACAACGGGCCGATCAAAGCATTCGACAACAGCACCGACGACCTGGAAGGCCTGCGCACCGCACTGTCGGCAGCATTCGAGGCCGTCGACATCACCGTCGTCGGAACCGTGGCGATCTTCGCCGCGCACCGGCCACGACGCCCTCCAGTGCTCTAGTGCGACGACCGTCCCGGCCGCGAAGCATTGCTGCCCAGTCGTATCCGGTTGGCCACCTATCCCTCGCGCATCACCTGCAGCACCGGCCGCGCCTCACCAGTGAGCTGGGTAGCCAGCTCGGCCCGTTGTTCTTCGGTGCGCGGGCCTCCTCCGCCTCCGAGATCCGCGAGAACGCCAAGGCCGCCGCTCGGGCGGCCGGCACCGACTGCACCCCCTACCAGCCTCGACACCGTGCCGGAGGACCTGAACCTGCCACTGGCCCGCTGCACCGGCGACGGCGGAGACCGGGGGCATTGGGTGGTGTGCTACCAGCACTGTTGTCTGGTCCGTATCGAATGCAGCGGTATCGGGCCAACCAACACTCTGCAGAGAAAAAACGCGCTGAAGTCGGGGTTTCCGCGGATAGCTGCGGATAACTGAAATTATCATCGCCAACTGCTCATGAATGATGAGTGACGCGGAGTCGGCGCTCAGAGACCCGGGCCAAGAAGGAGTTGTAGGTTCCACGTTTCGGTGTCGGTTTCCAGATTTCGTGTCGGTTGTCCACGTTTCGTGTCGGACAGAGGCCCTAACAAGAGATGTTTCCGCAGGTCACGAGATGGCTGACCGATCTGCTATTGCCCAGGCGCCGAGTAATCCGACGAAATTCCGGGATGTCCGTTCCGGCAAAATGGGTGGAAAGCCCAGGTCGCCGACATGAACGACTGACATCGGACGTGGAACCTACATCGTTCGCGCTGAGCAGATCCCGCGTCTTACCCAGCCAGCGGGACTCCGAGTTTCAGGCTTCAGAATCACCTCCTCCACCTGAAGTCGATTGGTCGCGTTGGACACCGGTGCTGGGCAGCGATGATCGGGGCCGGTGATTGCCGCTGGTCAGTCGATCTGCCACAACCAGGCCGCAGTGAACTCGTCCGCGACCTGCTCGATGCCGGGCGCACGGCACAACGGGAGCGTGCTGCAGCGGCAATCGCAAACCGGATACCGCAACTGCCGCTCACCGGCTCGCCGGGCGGCCTCTTCGGGCGCCGCGACGCCCTCCTCCTCGTCCTCGCCACCACACTGCGCTTCGAGCAGATCGCCCGCCTTGGTCGTGCCGTCGGGACCAGCGCGCGGGGAACTACGAGCCGACAGAGAGAGAGTAGACCGTTCCGATGGGTGAAGGTGATCCGCTCGACACGTAGCGGTACCCGCCCTCCCCGGCAGCGGAGCTGGCAGGCACCGGCTTCGACGATGTCCAGGAGATCGGCTGCGGCGGTTTCGGGATCGTCTACCGTTGCACCCAGACCGCCCTTGATCGCACGGTGGCGGTGAAGGTACTCATCGTCGAACTCGACGAGGAGAACCGGGCCCGGTTCTTCCGGGAACAGCGTGCAATGGGCCGGCTGACCGGGCACCCGAACGTCAACATCCTGCAAGTCGGCGCCACCGACAGCGGCCTTCCCTACATTGTGATGCCGTACCATCCGCAGGATTCGCTGGAGCCCCAGGTCCGGAAGTTCGGGTGATTGGTTCACGCCTTTGGGAAACGCCGATCCGGCTCAGCCGGGCATCGCGAGTGACGAGTCGGTGGGATCGTGGGTGTTGGCGTAACGAACTGCGCGCTAAAGTGCTTGGTGAGATTGGCCGCTGGCACGTGCGCACCATGTTGCTCAATTCGCTACGGAAACCGGGTGGCAGATCACTAGTTTGCAATCGCTCCTACGCGTAGTTTTCTTGCCTAGTCCCGCGACACCCCTGGATCATTCGAGATCGAACCCAGCGACCGTAGCCCCGCGGAACGGGATCATGAAGAAGGTAACCGGGGTGATCTCGTCTCAGTTCTGAATAAGCCGCCAGCCCGCGCGGTCACTGGTGCATGATGCTGACGGCACGGGTATTGAGGTAGCACTCCATGGCCTCGGGGCCGCCCTCTGAACCGTGGCCGGAATCTTTCACACCCCCGAACGGAAGCTCACCCGACGGCATGGCAGGCATATTGATCCACAACATTCCAACCTCGACGTTTCGCGTCAGCACGTCTGCGTTCGACAGCGATTGGGTGAACGCGTACCCCGCGAGGCCGAAGGGAAGTCGGTTGGCCTCGGCGATTGCCTCTTCCACTCGATCGAAGCCGCGAATGGCAGCCACGGGACCGAACGGCTCCTCATTGAAAACCATGGCCTCGGTGGGAACATCGCCGAGCACGGTGGGGGCCCAGAAGTTCCCCTTGTCGCCGACACGGCGGCCACCGGTGAGGATCTCGGCACCTCGACGGAGAGCGTCTTCGTGGAGTGCTTCCATGGTGGAGACTCGTCGCAGATTCGCGAGGGGCCCCATGTCGGTTCCGTCTGCCAGCCCGTCGCCGACCTCGAGCTGACTGGCGAATTTTGCCAATGCTTGTGCGAACTCCTCTTTCACACTGTTGTGAACCAGGAATCGAGTCGGTGAGATACAGACTTGACCTGCGTTGCGGAACTTCGCAGGGCCCATCGCGTTCACGGCGAGTTCGATATCTGCGTCATTGCAGACGATCACGGGGGCATGCCCGCCGAGTTCCATGGAAGCCCGCTTCATGTGCTGGCCGGCCAAGGCCGCGAGGTGTTTTCCGACCGAGGTCGATCCGGTGAACGTGACCTTGCGGATCACGGGGTGGGGAATGAGGTAACTTGAGATTTCGGCTGGATCACCGTAGACGAGGGCGAGTACACCGTTTGGCAATCCCGCATCAGAGAAGGCACGTATGAGCGCGGCCGGACTGGCCGGTGTTTCCTCCGGAGCCTTGACGATCATCGAGCAACCCGCTGCCAAGCCGGCTGCAACCTTGCGTACGACCTGGTTGATCGGGAAGTTCCACGGCGTAAAGGCGGCGACCGGTCCCACCGGGTCCTTGATGACCATCTGTCTGACGGACAGGTTGGAGCGGTGGGGGACCAGGCGACCGTAGACACGGAAACCTTCCTCGGCGAACCAGTCGATGATGTCGGCCGCTGCGAGGGTTTCTGCCCGGGCTTCTGTGAACGGTTTTCCCTGCTCGAGCGTCATCAATCGTGCTATGCCGTCGGCGCGTTCGCGGACCAGATCGGCGGCCTTGCGCATGATATTGCTGCGTTCGGCTGGCGTCCGGTTCCGCCACACATCGAAACCACGCTGCACCGAGTCGAGTGCACGGTCCAGGTCGGCCCGGGAAGCGTGTGCGACGGAGCCGATCACCTGGCCACTGGCAGGGTTGTGAACTGGGATCGAGCGTCCGTCGATGGCATCGATCCATTCATCGTCGATGAAGAGTTGAGTGTTCGGGTATGTCATCAAATACTCCCTTGTCACGTGACAGGCAGGCTATCCCCAGCTGAAGGAGACTGTTGTGCCGACCCCCGAGGGTTATGCCGCCCATTCATCCGATGCGGACCCTGTTCCCTGGTCGTTCGAACGCCGCGACCTCCGTCCCGACGACGTCGAAGTGGACGTCCGGTTCTGCGGCGTCTGTCATCCCGACATCCACCACGTCCGCAATGATTGGGGCGGCGAGAGCTACCCGATCGTCCCCGGCCACGAGATCGTCGGCACGGTGACCCGCGTCGGTCCGGACGTGACCCGCTACAAGGTTGGCGACACGGTCGGAGTTGGCTGCCTAGTCGATTCCTGCCAGCACTGCCACGCCTGCGAACAGCATCTCGAACAATACTGCGAGAACGGCAGCATGCTGACCTACGCCGGCACGGATCGCGACGACGGGTCGCCGACCTACGGCGGCTATTCGAACACGATCGTTGTCGACGACACCGGATTCCTGAAGAAGGGCACCCGCTCGGCCGGCGTGCAGCGCCAGTACTCGGGCACCGCCGGGCGGGTGGAGAATTGCCAGATCGGGGTGTTCCTCGCCTACGCCAGCGCCGCCGGCCACGGCGTTGATCGACCGGGAGCTATACCTCCCCGAATCGTGGACCTCCGACCGGGACCGGTGCCGCGCCGCCGGCATCGGTGACGAGGTCGAGTTCGCGACCAAACCCGTGCAGGCCCAGCGCATGATCGAACGCGCGCTCGACGCGAGGGTCCCGTTCTCCTGGCTCACCGCCGACGAGGCCTACGGACAAGTCAAGTACCTGCGGGTCTGGCTCGAGGAATGCGATATTTCCTACGTGCTGGCCACCCGCCGCAACGACGACGCTCCGGACGGGCACACCGGCCGGGCCGACGAGATGATCGCCGCGGTCCCGCCGAAGCAGTGGCGCCGCCTCTCCGCCGGAGACGGCGCACACGGCCCGCGCGAATACTCCTGGGTGCGGGTGCCCATCAGGGTCGCCTGGGCGCCCGGGCGGGGGCACTGGCTGCTCGCCCCCCGATCCCTGTCGGATCCGACCGAGATCGCATACTACATCTGCGCCGGACCCCGCCGAACCACGCTCACCGAACTCGCCACCATAGCGGGGTCGCGGTGGCGGGTCGAGGAATGCTTCCAGCAGGCCAAGAACGAGGCCGGCCTGGACCAGTATCTGGTGCGCACCTACCGGGCCTGGTTCGCCCACGCCACCCTGTCGATGCTCGCCCTCGCCTGGCTCGCAGGCACGAAAACCGAAGCGGTAAAGGAGGAATCGGGATCGACGATCAGGGCATGATCGCGTACACGGTACCCGAGATCCGGCGGCTGCTCGTGCATCTGATCCTGCGACACGCCCGCCCCGACGAGCACGTCTGGGGTCCTGGTCACGCTGGCGGCGACGCCGACAGCACCAGGCCCGCACCTGTCACTATCGAACCCGCGGCCATCTACCGTAAGTGCCGTTGCAGTACTAAGACGCAGTTATCGGGTCGCGCCGGCACTCGGCGGAGCAAAGACGCGTTGACGAAGGGATTTGGGCGAGACGGTGCGATTAATGAAATTGTCGCGCGTCAGTGCGCAGAAACTATGAGTGACATCGTCCGACAGCGCCGATCGGACGATTACGCTGGGTACGGCGAGTCAGAGGTGGTGCGCGGCGGATGACGGACGCTGATCCATGGGCGACGCAACGCGACGTCGACATCGTGACCGAACTCGATGCCGCCGGCTTCGAGGACGCGGTGGAGGTCGGACGCGGAGGTTTCGGCGTCGTCTACCGCTGCCGACAGGAGGACCTCGACCGCACCGTGGCGGTCAAGGTGCTCACCTCGACTCTGGACGCGGACAACCTAGAGCGGTTCGTCCGGGAACAACGCGCGATGGGGCGAATGTCGGGGCACCCGCACATCGTGGATATCCATCAGGTCGGCACCACCGGCAGCAAACGCCCGTTCCTGGTCATGCCCTATCACGATCACGGATCGCTGGAGGCCCGGCTCCGACGTGACGGGCCGCTCGACTGGCCGGACGCGGTCCGGCTCGGCATCAAGATCGCCGGGGCCCTCGAGACCGCCCATCGCGGCAGCGCACTCCACCGCGACGTGAAACCGGCGAATATCCTCCTCACCGACTACGACGAACCCCAGCTGACCGATTTCGGTATCGCGCGTATCTCCGGCGGATTCGAGACCACGACCGGGACGATCACCGGCTCGCCCGCATTCACCGCACCGGAGGTTCTGGAGGGGCGCGAACCCACCGCTGCCTCCGACGTCTACAGCCTCGCCGCCACGGTGTTCTGCGCGGTGACCGGGCATGCCGCCTACGAACGTCGGCAAGGCGAGCAGGTTGTCGCACAGTTCCTTCGCATCAGCCGCCAACCCGTCCCGGACCTTCGGGAGGCGGGCATTCCGGACGATCTGGCCACCGCCATCGAACGCGCAATGACAGGAACCGTCGAACGCAGAACCGGCACTTCTATCGAGTTCGGAGACGAGCTCCGCGCGGTCGAACGCAACCACGGTTTGCTCGTCGACGAGATGCAGATCCGCGGCCCGCGAACGGCCTCTCCACACGAGACTTCGGGTGACGCACCGCCGCCACCCTCGACCCCGCACACCCCGTACCGGCTGCGGACACCGAGAACACCGCCCGCTCCGATCACCAGGTTCCGCCCACCCACGGTGACACGCGCACTCGTCGAGCGTGGCCGGCTCCTCGACGTGCTCCGCGCCGGACAAGCCCGACGCCTGACCTTGATCCACGCTCCTGCCGGCTTCGGCAAGAGCAGCCTCGCGGTCCAGTGGCGCGGCGAACTCACCGACGCCGGGATACCGGTGGCCTGGCTGACGATCGACCGCGACGACAACAACGCCGTGTGGTTCCTGTCCCACCTCCTCGAGGCCATCGGCCGCGTCCGCCCCGACGCCGTCGCCGAACTCGGTCAGACGCTCGAGGAACACGGCGAGGCGGTCGACCGTTTCGTGTTGACGACTCTGATCAACCGACTCCACGAAAGCGGAGAACCGGTCTCCGTCGTCATCGACGACTGGCACCGCGCCACAGACCCCGCCACCCTGGCGGCGATGGAATTCCTCCTGGACAACGGCTGCCACCACCTGAAATTCGTCGTGACCAGCCGAACCCGATCCGGGCTTCCCCTGAACAGGATGCGGGTCCACGACGAACTCAACGAAATCGACTCCCGCGCATTGAGCTTCGACCTCGACGAGTCGCACCGGTTCCTCGTCGACCGAGCCGGGCTGGATCTGGACACCGACGATGTCCACCGCATCCGTGAATCGACCGACGGCTGGATCGCCGCGTTGCAGTTGGCCTCGTTGTCGCTGCGCGGATCGGAAAATCCGGCGAGTCTGCTCCGCAATCTGCAAGGTGGCCTGCACGCCATCGGCGACTACCTCGCCGAGAATGTGCTCGACGCGCTTGACCCCGAGACCCTCGACTTCCTGCTGGCCACGGCGGTGCCCGACCGGGTGTGTGGGGATCTCGCCGGCCACCTCGCGGATATACCGAACGGACGTGCCCGGCTCGAGCAGGTGGTGCGCCACGACCTGTTCCTCAATCCGATGGGTGAGGACGGCAACTGGTACCGATACCACCTCGTGTTCGCCGACAGCCTGCATCAACGGCTCGAACGCGACTACCCGGGACGACTCGAGCAACTGCACCGCAGGGCGTATGAGTGGTTCAGCGAGCACCACTTCCTCGGCGAGGCCGTCGATCAGGTTCTCGCGGCAGGCGAACCGACCAAGGCCGTCGAACTCCTCGAACGCAACTACACCTACTTCCTCGACCGCAGCCGGATGTCGACGCTGCTCGGCCTCATCGCGAAACTCCCTACCCACCTGGTGGAGGCCAGCCCTCGCCTGCAGCTCACCATCGGATGGGCGAACACCGAACTGCAACACCGCGACCTCGCGACCGATGCACGGAACCGAACCCTGGAACTGCTCGGCGTCCTCGAGCTGCCCGACGACCAACATCGGCAACTGCGCGTCGAAGCCGACGTCCTGAAGGCCTCGATCGGCATCTCCGCGGACCGGCGGACGGCCGGGGTGCGCGACCTCGTCACCGAGTGTCTGGACCATCCCCACGACCACCACCCCTTCGTGGTGTCGATGGCCGCCATGAACGCCACGATCGTCGACATCAACGAGTTCCGATTCGACGACGCCAACCGCAGACAGCTCTGGGCGGAGCCGTACCACCACCGCACCAGTGGCCCCTACTCCGTGGCCTACGGATACTGCTACGCCGGCCTCGCCAAAGATGAACAGCTCGATATCACCGGCGCGGCGCGGTGGTATCAACGGGCGTTCCAGCTTGCAAACGACGCCGGCAACACCCAGTCCCAACACGCGCGGTTCACGCGCGCGCTCCTCGCCGAGGGGCTCTACCGGCAGAACCGGATCACCGAAGCGGAGAAACTACTGGAAGGCGCGTTCGACCCGGAAGCTCTCGGCGGCTCGGAAGATTTCATGACCCGGCACTACTGCCTGCGCGCCCGCATCAGATACCTCCGGGGCGATCATGCCGCCGCAGCGACTTCGCTGGACGAGGGTCTGCGGGCCGCCGACGCCTTAACGCTTCCACGGCTGCGCGCGGCAGTCGACAACGAACGCATCCACCTCGGCTTACACCCGCAGCCCGGGTTCACCGCCGTCACGCATCACCAGCGTCGAACATCGGGCGACGGGATCGACCAAACCACTGCGCAACTCGAAGACGAGACGGCCATCATGCTGCTGGCACGCAGCAACGATCCCGACCAGATACGGACGGCCTGCGACTGGGCCGAGGAATGGGTTCACTCACTCGACGGCACCGGACGCGAACTCGCACGCCTACATGCCACCCGGTTACAGGTGGCGTGCCTGTGGGCGGCAGGACGCACCGACGAGGCGCACACGGCCCTACGGGCAGCCGCTATCCTCTGCGCCCGGCACAACCTGATCCGCTTCCTTCCCGACGGCGGCCCCCTCGTTATAGAAGCCTTCACCGCCCTGACCGCGTCAGCGGACGAAGGACCCGACCTGCCACGGTCGTACGTCGACGCAGTTCGTGCGGCGCTCGAGTGGACCGACACCCCGCACGATTGATAGCCGTGGCGGGTTACACGAGGCCTGCTAGTCGGCGAGGCGGTCGGGCCAGCAAGTCGCGACGAGAGCCTCGCTTGTCACATTCATCTGCTCGAGGACCTCGTGCAACCGGGAGAGGCCGAACCGATAGCGCGGCCCACTCACTGTGAGCGTTGCCACGAAGACGCCGTTGGAGTCGAAGATCGACTGTGCGACCGCGGCGAGCTCCTCCTCCAGCTCGCTGTCGACGAGTGCGTAGCGCTGCGTTCGCACGCGATCGAGCTCGTGTAGGAGGGAGTCACGGTCGGTGATGGTGCGGGAGGCCAAGGCCGGCAGCTCAGCGGGCAGGAGGGCCAACACTTTCTCGGTGGGCAGTTCAGCCAAGAAGACTTTGCCGGCTGCAGTCGCGTGAAGTGGCCACTCGTGGGAGAGGGATGCCCCGGCGCGCTGGCTGCGGACGTTGACGAGGTGAGAACCCTCAGCGTCGGCAACGAAGTCCAAGCCGTAGCGTCGGTTGACGGACTGGAGTGTCACCAGCTCGTTGACGGTGTCAGCCAGCTTCTGAAGCAGTGGCTGCGCCCTGTCCGCCAGACCCTCGTAAGGATCCGCGAGGCGGCCGATACGAATGAGTTCCCAGCCGAGGACGTAGTTGTTGCCCACTCGGTCGACGAGTCCCGCCTGCTCGAGACTGGAAAGGAGGCGGAAGGCGGTCGGGCGCGCGAGGCCACTGGCACGAGCCAGCTCTGATGACGTGGCGCCGGTGCGGGGTTGATCAGCGAGAGCGCGCAGGAGGCTGGCGGCTTTCAGCACCGACTTGTTGTTGCCCTCCGGCGCATCGGGCGTGTCGTCGTCGTCCATTGGGGCATTCCACCATCGTGTTGATCGGAGTTCATTAACACCGTCCCCCAGTGGCGGTGACCCACGATCGGTCAGCCGCCGCCGAAGAAACAGTGAACAAGCGTGTTCGCTCACTGATCACAGTACTGGAATCGCGCCCCATCGAAGGTAGGCGCGTCGCGGGCGTGGCCGATACCGGGCTCAGTCATCGACCGCCCTGAACCTGCGGTAATCCCGCCATTGTCGGGATTCTTACGGCTGTCGTGCCCGTTCGGAGCCGTTCAGATCCCGTTCGGTGTGCCTGAACACATCCGTGTCATAACTGAACGCACGGGGCACGATCGATGTCGGAGGTCGCTGGCGCACAATCTTCGGACCATCTGACGAGAGGGAAGCAGTGCGCCCGGGCGTGCCGCTTCCCCTCCCGTCGATTCACCCGGTTCGGGTCCTGCGCCGCCTGTCGGGTCAGCGTGTGTGGTTGTGCATGACGTGCTTGGTGCGGGTGTAGTCGTCGATGGCGTAGATCGACAGGTCCCGACCGTAGCCGGATCCTTTGAAGCCACCCCACGGCATCTCGTTGGCGACCACGAGGTGACTGTTGACCCAGACGGTGCCGAAGTCCAGACGCGCTGCCACATCGTGGCTGCGACGCGCGTTCTCCGTCCACACCGACGCTGCGAGGCCGTACTCGACATCGTTGGCCCGTCGCACGGCCTCGTCCTCATTGCTGAACGACTCGACCGTGACCACCGGTCCGAAGATTTCGTTGCGGGCGCACTCGGCTCCCTCCGGCACGTCCGCCAACACGGTGGGCGCGACGAAGTAGCCGGGACCGGGCAGTGCATGTCCGCCGATCGCGGCACGGATGCCGGATGCGTTGGCGCGCTCGAGGAAACCCTTGACCCGCTCGAAGTGGGCCCCTGAGACGAGCGGACCGACCTCGACGTCCTCGCCGGCCTTCGCCTCACCGACGACGAGCGTCCTGACCTCCTCGACGAGGTGCCGGACGAGATCGTCGGCCACCGACTCGTGGACCAGCACACGACAGCCGGCGCCGCAGTCCTGACCGGAGTTCCAGAACCCAGCGACCCGCAGCGAGGAGGCGACCTGCGCCAGGTCGGCATCGGCGAAGACGATGACGGGGGCCTTCCCGCCCAGCTCGAGGTGGACGCGCTTGAGCGTGCTCACCGCAGCGGCAGCGACCGCCCTGCCGCTGGCCACCGAACCGGTGAGGGTGAGGAGGGCGATGTCCGGGTGCGTCGCCAGCCGCTCACCGACAACCGGCCCGTACCCGGTCACGATGTTCAGGACGCCCGCCGGCAGGTCGTCGGCGACGAGTTCGGCCAGCTTCAACGCCGACAGGGACGTCTGTTCGGACGGCTTGAGCACGAGCGCGTTGCCCGCGACCAGCACCGGCGCGATCTTCCACACCGCCATCAGCAGCGGGTAGTTCCAGGGAGTGATAGCACCGACGACACCGAGCGGCTCACGCCGGATCACCGACAGGTGACCCTCCACGTAGTCTTCGGCGGCCGCGGAGGTGCCTGCCCGGGCCGCACCGGCCGCGAACCGGATCAGGTCGATCGACTGGGCTATGTCATCGCGCGACACCGCCAGCGGCTTTCCGCTGTCGGCCGACTCCAGCCGGGCGAGCAGGTCGGCGTTCGTGTCCACGCGGTCGGCAATGCGGTGCAGGATCTCGGACCGCTCCCTCAGGGTGCGCGCCGCCCACCCGGGTTGGGCGGCCTGGGCGGCGGCGACCGCCACGTCGACGTCGGCGGCTGTGCCTTCGGCGACTTGCGCGAACACCTCACCGGTCGACGGGTCGACGACATCGATGCGCGCTTCGGACGACGACGGGCGCACTGCGCCGTCGATGAAGTGCTGCGGCTGCGGCAGGTCACCGTCCGCGAGCAGAGCGGAGTCGCTCGGGGCATCGGCACGTCGTACGGTCCGGTCTGAGGCCGGGGCGGCTGGGCTGTAGGTGGACATGAGGAAACCTCCTGAGCTGGGGCGGGCGCTGAGTGGGGTCGGGTCGCCGGGGCCGTCAGGCGTGCGACTGTGCGAGAGCGTCGGACGTCAGCTGGGCCAGTCGTCGTGCGCTCGCCTCGGTGAGGGGCTGCGAAGCGATGCGGCTCGGGCCGCCGGCCAGGCCGGACGTATCGAGGCACCACTTGATGGCCGCGATGTACGGTTCCGCATCGATGGCGCCGATGAACGGGTACAGGTTCTTCCACAGCCGCTGTGCCCGGACGAGGTCACCGGCCTGAACCGCGTCGTACACCGCGACCAGCTGGGCCGGGACCACGTTGGCCGTCACGGCCATGACACCCACGCCCTCGACGAACGAGGACAGCGCCAGCGAGTCCCAGCCGACGAACGTCGTGACGAGGTCACCGAGCTCGTGGACGAGCTTAACGGCCTTCGCCATGTCCGGACTCGTGTTCTTGACGTAGTCGATGTTCGCGCACTGGCGGGCAAGCTCACCGATGGTGTCTACCGGCACGTCGACACCCGTCACGGATGGGATGTTGTAGATCATGATGGGGATCTCGACGCTGTCGGCCACAGTGCGGTAGTAGTCCTTGACCGCGTCCAAGTTCAGTGGGTCGTAGAACGGCGCGATCACCATCGCGACGTCGGCCCCGACCTCGTGCGCGTGCCGGGTGAGCTCGAGCGCCTCGCGGGTCTGCAACGCTCCGGTCTGTGCGATGACGGGGACGCGGCCCGCCGTGTGTTCGACCACTGTCTCGACGACCTGCCGGCGCTCGGCGGAGGTCAATGTCTGAAACTCTCCGCTCGATCCGCACACGCAGACGCCGTGGACGCCGCCGTCGATGGATCGGTCGACGAGCGCGCGCAGCTGCTTGTGGTCGATTTCGCCGTCCGCGCGGAACGGGGTGATCAGCGGGGTCAGGACGCCGTGAAGTTTCTGGGCCATGGTGAGGTTCTCCTCGAGATTTGATCGGTTTCCGATGGTGGTCAGCTCCGGAGCCGAGCGGCTATATCGATGCCGATTGCAGAAGCTGGAGAGGCGTTTCGGGTAGCAGGTGCCCCATGCGTTCGCGTTTGGTCTGGAGGTAGTGCACGTTGTGTACGCCCCAGTGCACGGGGGAGCCGAGGCGGGAATGAACTTCGATGCCATTGGCTTCCAGTGCCGACACCTTGTCCGGGTTGTTGGTGATGAGTTCGACCGAGGTCACCCCGAAGTGCCTGAGAATATCTGCGGCGCAGTCATATTCACGCGCATCGACGGGCAGGCCGAGTGCTGTGTTGGCATCGACGGTATCGGCGCCGCCCTGTTGCAGTGCGTAGGCGGCGAGTTTGTTGCCGATGCCGATGCCGCGGCCCTCGTGCCCGCGCAGGTACACGAGAAGACCGTTGCGTGATTGCGCGACGAGCCGCAGACCGTCTCGCAACTGCGGTCCACAATCGCACCGCTGCGAGCCCAGTGCGTCACCGGTGAGGCATTCGCTGTGGACTCGCGCGGTGACCGGGACATCCGAACGAATCTCGGGTCCCGTTGTGAGGGCGACGTGCTCGACGCCGGAGACACGGTCCTGGAAGACGTGCGCGACGAAGGTCCCGAACTCGGTTTCGATGACTGCGCTCGACAGCGGTGCCGGCGGCGCCTCGTGCCTGCGGCGATAGGCGGCGAGTTCGGCGACGGTCACGAAGGGTAGATCCCACCGCTCGGCGAATGCGGTGAGAACCGATCCGGACATCGGAACACCGTCGTCGTCGACGAGTTCGGTGATGACCGCGACCGGGTCCGGGCTGCCCGCCATCCGCACCAGGTCGACGCCGGCTTCGGTGTGGCCACGCCTGGCGAGTACACCTCCGTCGACGGCGATGAGCGGAAACACGTGCCCTGGACGTCGAAGATCTGCGGGTGCGGTTCCCGTGGAGGCCAGAGCATGCACGGTCAGGCACCGATCCGTAGCCGAAATGCCGGTTCCCGCGTCGGTTGCATCCACCGTCACGGTGAATGCGGTCCCCATGGAGTCAGTGTTCGACGCGACCATCAACGGAAGAGACAACCGATCGGCGCGGGCCGCCGTCATGGGTGTGCACACGATGCCACTGCCGTGCCGGAGGAAGAAGGCCATCTGCTTCTCGGTCACGTATTCCGCGCCCATGATCAGATCGCCTTCGTTCTCGCGGTCGTGGTCGTCCGCGACGAGAACCATCTCACCGCGAGCAATCGCCGCAACAGCGCGTTCTACAGATCGGTTTCCCGTCATGACATCACTACCTTTTCGAGAGAAGTGCTCGGTGGAGCGACAACTTCGCTCCAACGACTCGTTCGTAACTGCAGTCCGGTCACACCCTGTGACCCGGGCTCGTCGTGCCTCTCCTCCCGCGTCTCAAGCCCGTCGCCGGGCGGAGCTGAGCGAGAGGTCCCGGCATCACGGTCCGGGGGGAGTGGCGGCTGCGGCGCGATCTGTGCGGGGTCGGACGAGCAGGACGCCGGCCAGGATGAGCGCCATGCCGGCGACCGTGAGCATGGTCAGGTGCTCGCCGAGGACGAGCACTGCCAGTACGCCTGCGACAACGGGTTCGACGGCCGTCGACACCCCCGCCGTGGTGGGGTGGACACCTCGGTGCAATCCGGCGAAGTAGGCGATGAATCCGAGAAGGGTCGATACGAACGTCAGCAACGCCAGTGCCGTCCACGCGGTCGGCGTCATCGTGTCGAATCCGAAGCCGCTAGCGGCCGCCCACGGCATGCAGAGGATGCCGGCGATGGTGAAGGACACCCCGACGAGCACCCGCGAGCTCAGACCCGGGACAGGTCGGCTGTTGACCAGGGTTTGTGCTCCGAAAGCCAGGCCCGACAGCGTCGACAGGGCGACACCGACGGCGAAGTCTCGCCCCTCTGCGGGTGACCAACCCTCACCTGCTGGGGTACACACCAGCACCAGGCCGATGAGGGACGCCACCAGGGCGGTCGCGACCGACAGACTGGGCCATCGCCGGTCACGGACGGTGGCCACCACGGTGAGAAGGATGGTCGACGCACCGATGCTGACGACGGTCGCGATGGCGACACCGACGAAGTCCAGGGCTTGGAAGTAGCAGCCGGCGAACACGACCGAGCACACAGCGGTGAGAAGGATGGTGCGCCAGGTCCGCCGGGTGTGGTGCAGGCGTCTGAACTCACCGGTGGCGATGGTGACGGCGACCACCGCTAGCCCGCCGACTGCCATGCGCAACGCGACGATGGCAGCCCAGGACATCTCGCTGTGGGACGCGGCAAGGGAGCCGGTGACACCGTTGCTCCCCCACAGCATGGCCCCGACGAGGACGAGGGTGAAGCCGCCGCGGCCGTGGGCCGGGGGAGAGACCGTCTCTGTCGACGATCGGAGCTTCTCGCGGAGCATGGGGTTCCTAGCTGGTGATGGTGGGTGGGGTGGGTCACACCGAAGAGGAGAGGCGATCTTTTTGCTTTTCAGATGTCCTGCAGCGATCGGAGGCCACCCAGCCGGCCCTTGTGGAAGAGGAGCGGGTCGCGTCCGTCTGCCGCGTCCATGTCGAGCACACGTGCGATGACGATGACGTGGTCACCGCCGTCGAGTTCGGTCTCGACCTCGCAGTCGATCCAGGCGTGCGCGCCGGCGAGCCGAGGAAGGCCGTCGGCGGACGTGAACCACTCGACCTCGTCGAACTTGTCGGGTCGCTTGCTGGACAGGACGCCGCAGACCGCTTCCTGTCCGTCGGCGAGCACGCTCGCGGTGAATCGGCTGCTGGGCCGCAGCTTTGGCCAGCTCGTTGACCCCAAACCGACACTGAACGTCACGAGCGCCGGCTCGAGGGACAGCGAGGCGAAGGTTCCGACGACGAGTCCGCACCGCTGCCCTTCGGCGGTGAATCCGGACAGCGCCACGACTGCGGTGGGCAGGTGGCCCATGACGGAGCGGAAGTGCGCCTGGTCGATCGTGGGAGTGGCAGTGGCAGTGGCGATGGTCATGGAAGTCTCCTCCTCGAGGCTTGTCGGTGCGGATGTTGTGTGCGGGCCGGTGTCAGTGAGCGTCGACCAGGGGCGCCGCGGGGCGGCGGGCCGGGTGGTCGGCCAGCAGACGGGCGTTGCCTACGCCATAGAGCTTCTCTCGCAACGTGGATCCCTCGTCGTACTCGCTCCACATGCGTCCGCGCTTCTGCAGGACCGGAACGACGTGTTCGATGAAATCGGCAAGATCTTGGTGCTTGACCGCCGAGGCCAGGTTGAAGCCGTCGGCGCCACTCTCGTCCATCCAGCGGCACAGCTCGTCGGCGACGGTGGTCGGGGATCCGACCACGCTCGGGCCGGTGCCCCCGACGCCGATGAACTCGGCGATGTCGCGCGGCGTCCAGTCCTTGCCGGAGTCGACCTCGGTGAACAGTGAGATCGTCGACTGGCCACCGTCGGTCTTGACGTGCTTGAGCGGGACGTCCGGGTCGAACTGCGACATGTCGATGCCGGTCCAACCGCTGTAGCGGGCCATGGCACCGGCGTAACTGACCAGCGAGCGATACGTCTCGTACTTCGCTTGGGCCTCCTCGTCGGTCGGCGCCACGACCACATTGAGCATCTGCAGGACCTTGAGGCTCTGGGGGTCACGGCCGGCTTCGGCGGCTGCCTTGCGGAGGGCGTCGACCTTACGCTTGAGGGAGGCGATGGTGACCGCGTTGACGAAGGCGGCTTCTGCGGTCTGAGCGGCCAGCGCGATGCCCTTGGGTGAGGTGCCCGCTTCGAAGATGACCGGGGACCGCTGGGGCGACGGCGCGGACAGGCCGATACCTGGGACGTCAAAGTACTTGCCGTGGTGGTTGATCGGGTGCACGCGCGTGGGATCGATGTAGACGCAACGCTCGGCGTCTCGCACGATGGCGTCCTCCTCCCAAGAGGACTCCCACAGCTTGAAGCACACCTCGAGGTGCTCGGCCGCCTTGTCGTAGCGCTCGCTGTGCGGCAGACGGTCACCGCCGAGGTTGCGTCCGGCGCTACCTGCGTACGAGGTGACCACGTTCCAGCCGATGCGGCCCTTGGTCAGGTGGTCGAGCGTGGCGAATCGGCGTGCCAGGGCGTACGGCTGCTCGTACGAGGTCGACGCCGTGACGCCGAAACCGATGTGCTCGGTAACCGCCGCCATCGCCGAGATCACCATGAACGGGTCCTGCGCCGGAATCTGCGCGGCGTCTGCCAGACCTGCGTCCACGGACCCCTCGTAGACATCCTGGTAACCACTGTTGTCGGCGAAGAAGACACCATCGAAGCGCGCCTCCTCGACCATCTTCGCGTAGTCGACCCAGTACTGGAGGTCGTTGTAACGGTGCCCCTGGTCCAGGGGGTGGCGCCACAGGCCCGCCGACAGGTGCGCAGGAGCCTGGAAATCGAAGGCGAAGAGCCGCATGCGTTGATCGGTCATTGATGTCTCCGTTCAAAAAGTGGACGACGGCGTCCAGATTTGCTGTTGCCGAGACTAATGCGGCGTGCGTCACACCGTCAAGAGGCAGTGCGAAAAAACGGTTCATTTCTTCTCGCTAACCGTTCGATTACCGAACGCATACGAGGTTGTGGCCCCGATCGTCCCGGAGGATCGTCGATGTGTAGTGCACGGCGATCGCCCCGGGCTGGCGCGTCGTCGACTTTGACGGGGCGGCCGCCATCTGCGATTCGCGCACGATCGCCTTGCGAAACGGAGGCCTGTAGTGGACGTGACAGGCCAGGGAGGCCGCAATGTGTTCACTTTTCGAACAAGTTTGTCGTCAATACGGCCAAGATTGCCCGAAATACTTGACGTAGGTCACACTGGAGTGCCAGCATCGTTTACGGCGAAATCAAACGCGAAAGTTCATAAAGTGAACACTTCCGAGCGACCTCAGCCGGAATCCGCCCATCGCCCGGCATCGTCTTCCCGAGGCTGGCGGCGAATGCGTCGCTCCTGCCATCACGACCACTCCGAGGAGTGCTTTTATGTCTGTCACCGACCGAAGTTTGCCCGACCAATCCATGCCCGAGGACCGAACTGAGCCCGCCCCGGCCACCACTGCCGCCTTCAAGAGACGGTTCCTTTACCGGCTGACGTTTCTTTCCGCCGGTGGTCAGTTTATCGACGGTTACATCATGGGCATCATCGGCACCGTGATCGTCGCCGTCGCTGCGGAGCTCGAGATGTCGCTCCTCTGGGAGGGACTCACGGCATCCGCGGCACTGATCGGCATCTTCCTCGGCGCTCCGCTCGGTGGGTGGCTCGCCGACAAGTTCGGGCGCAAGCCGATCTTCTTCGCAGATCTGCTGGTATTCCTCGTAGGCTCGATCGCGCAGTTCTTCGTCCAAGAACCGATCCTGCTCTTCGCGACACGGCTCATCATGGGCATCGCGATCGGCGCAGAGTACTCGGTCGGCACACCGCTGCTGGCGGAATTCTCGCCGGCTCGACTGCGTGGTCGGCTGCTCGCCCTGAGCACCGCCAGCTGGTACTTCGGTTTCATGGTCGCGTTCACCGTTGGTTACATTCTGACGCGCTACACGGATATGGGGTGGCGCATCGTCCTCGGGTCGAGCACTCTGATCGCGGTGGTTCTGCTGGCGGCTCGTCTGGGTATGCCCGAGTCGCCGCGCTGGTTGTGGAGCGTGGGACGCAAGGAGAAGGCACTAGCGATCGCCGAGCGATACCTCGAGAGCCCCGGGGACGTCGCCGACATTCAGCGCGAGATGGTGCGTAAGGGCGGTCTCGGGCAGCTCTTCACACGCGAAAACTGGCGCGGAACGACGTTCGTCACCCTCTTCTGGGTGTGCGCGGTGATGCCGTACTTCGCAATCGCCACATTCGCCCAGGGTGTGCTGGAGAGCTACGGCCTCACAGACGGGCTCGCCGGCGGCGTGGGCCTGACAGCCCTGGCGACGGTAGGAGTCGTGTTCTGCATCGTCTTCATCGAGCGGCTCGGGCGTCGCCGCCTCGCCATCTACCCGCAATGGATCTGTGCTGCAGCACTTTTCGTTATCGGGTTGTGGGTGGGAGCGCCTGCTGAGGTCGTGCTCATCTGCTTCCTCGTGTTCTCATGCTTCAACGCGATGGCTGCCACGCTGACGGGCGTCTTCCCCTCTGAGGTCTTCCCGACCGAAATCCGCGGTCTCGGAACCGGTTTCGCGGCGGCGGTGAGCCGGATCGGTGCTGCGGTGGGTACGTTCCTGCTGCCGTGGGCGATTACGAACGTCGGGGCCGCCCCGGTCATGTTGGTGGCGGGTGGCATCACTTTGTTCGGTGCGATCGTGTGCAAGCTCCTCGCCCCTGAGATGACGGGCAAAAACCTGAGCGAGACCCTGACCGTGGACGGCGGCGTCCCCGACTGACCTGCTCGGACCCCCGAGCGTTGCGGGCCGAGCGCACCGCGACCCATCGGCTGGCTGGCTGCCACGACCGGATGCACCGTCCTGGCGGCCAGTCAGCTTCTCATGGCCGGGTGCGCCATCACCGTCACTCACCGGCCCGCATCCTCCACGAGATCGATCGACAAAGGAGAACGTCGTGACTGCAGAGGAATCAACCACCGGGCCCTACGTGGCTGTCGTGTCCGGCAACCCTCGCCCCGCTTCACGCACCCTCGGTGCTGCCCACGCCGCGGCGGACAAGATCGGAAGCGACCTCGGCATCGCCGACGTCATCAGTATCGACTTGGCCACGTTCTCGAGCGAGATCCTCTCCTCCGCGCATCCCTCGGCCGACCGAGCGAAGGAGATGCTCGCCGGCGCGACTGTCGCGGTGATCGCGACCCCCGTCTACAAGGCGTCGTACACCGGTCTTCTGAAAGCTTTCCTGGACCTGTACCCCTCGGACGGATTGCTCGGCGTCGTCGCCGTTCCGCTGGTGACGTCGGGTAGCGCGGCGCACGCGCTGGCCGGCGAGGTGCACCTGCGCCCTCTCCTGGTGGAGCTCGGGGCCACGGTCCCCTCCCGCTCCCTCACCCTGACCGAACGCGAGCTCGCCGACCTCGACAGTGCCGTCGACGCCTGGTGGGAGCGCGCCGGCGAGCCGTTGCGTCGAGCCATCGGCCGCCCCGTCCCGATCTCCTGAACATCGGCCGCAGAAAGGCGCCGGCGGAGTTTGCGCCCAACGGTCAGGCTCCCGGGGCGAGGTGTTCCATCGCGGAACGAGGAGCAGCCCGAGGGGCTGTGGCGTATGAATTCGCGGTCCGGTCGGGTCCTCGTTGGCGACGGGATGTATGGACCCGACCGAGAGAGGCGCGCGCGACAGCACTCGGGTCGCCCGTTCATACAAAGTGAGAGGAACCCCCACTGGCGCGTACCTGACCAGGTGTTTCGTGGGGCGGCTGGGGACTTCGTCGGCAGTCCGCGATGTGGTGGCTGTAAAAGGTTGTCGCGATCCCGACCGAGTTAGCCGGTGCGGGTAATCAAGCCTGCATGGCCGGCTGCAATGGACCGGAGCATCGCAATGGCCGTCCGCACCCGGGCGAGCCGCTGCAGTTCACGCGGCACGATCAGCCAGTACTTGCGCAATACCGTGACCTCGTCAGCAAGGATGCGCTCCAGCCTCGGGTCGGGGTCGCCGATGTAGAGGGGGAGTGCCGCGACACCGAGGCCGGCGGCGGTGGCCAGCCATTGGCCGGTGATGTTGTTGGTCTGGATCTGGGTGCGGTGGCCGGGGAGGACCTCGTCGAAGATACGGAGAGCGGGGACGTCGAGGAGCGAGTCGACGTAGCCGATCAAGGCGTGCTCGTGCAGATCGAGGACGTGGGAGATCCGCGGGTGCGTCTCGAGGTAGGCCGCGCTGGCGTAGAGGCCCAGCCGATAGTCGGCGAGCTCGCTGATGTCCACCGACCGCGGCGAGGGACGCTCGAGGGTGACGGCGACATCGAACTCGCGGGCGGCGAGCGCGTCGTGCCTTGTCGCGGTGACGATTTCGACATCGAGATCGGGGTGCTGGGCGAACAGGGTCTCGAGACTCGGAGCCAGGAGGAACGCCCCGAACCCATCCGGAGTGGCGATCCGCACGGTCCCGGAAAGCCGCCCGCCGCCCGAGGCGGCCCCCTCCATGGCGGCCAGGAGAGCGGACTCTATGGACTCGGCGTGCACGACGAGGTCGTGTCCGGCATCGGTGAGGACCCAGCCGGTAGGTCCCCGGTCGAAGAGCCGATTACCCAGTGCGCGTTCGAGAGCGGTGATCCGCCGACCCACCGTGGTGTGGTTGACCCCCAGCCCTTTCCCGGCCGCCACCAGGCGGCCGGTGCGGGCGACTTCCAGGAAATATCGGAGGTCATCGGCATCGATCACGCCTCACCCTAACCGGGCCTGTGCATATTTGCACAGGCGTGTGCCTACTTGGCTGTTGTGATCTGCATTCCGCGCAGTGAGACTTGGTTCACACAAGGGGCGAACGCCCGGCCCCACAGTTGTCAGCCGACCTTCATGCATTGCCCCGGCGAACCCACCAGTCGGGTCGGCCGGAGCGGCGCAGTAGAGCGATCCACGAGCCCGGCTCGGGTCACGCTTCCCACATCCCGCGACGAGGAGAATTACGTGCAAGACAACGATACCCACGGAGGGTTGCACACTCCGTTGAAGCAAAAGCACCTGACGATGATTGCGTTGGGTGGAACCATGGGCGCGGGTCTGTTCATCGGCTCGGGGGCCATCATCAGCGAGGTCGGTCCCGCCTCCATCGTCACCTACGCACTCACCGGTGTGCTGATCTTGCTGGTGATGCGGATGCTCGGCGAGATGGCCGTCGCCAATCCCCGAACAGGATCGTTCACCGACTACGCCCGGGACGCCATGGGCAACTGGGCAGGCTTCTCCACGGCCTGGCTGTACTGGTACTACCAGATGGTCGTCGTCGGATTCGAAGCCGTCGTCGGCGCACAACTGCTGCAGCGGTGGATACACGGGGTGCCGGCCTGGGTGCTCTCGGTGGCTCTGCTGCTCGCGCTGACCCTGGTGAATCTGGTCTCGGTCGGGAACTTCGGCAAGTTCGAATACTGGTTCGCCGGCATCAAGATCGCCGCCGTCGTCGCCTTCGTCGCCCTGGGCGCTCTGTTCATCTTCGGTCTCTGGCCGAACTCGAGCATCGACTTCTCCAACCTGACCTCACACGGTGGAATCGCCCCCAACGGCGCATTCCCGATGCTCGCCGGTGTCGTCGTCGTCATCTTCTCCATGGTCGGCGCCGAGGTCGTCACGGTGGCCGCCGCCGAATCGAAGGAACCCGGCCTCGCGATCAAGCGTGCGGTCAACGCCGTGATCTACCGTGTCCTGTTCTTCTTCGTCACCTCCGCGCTCATCATCGTCACCATCGTTCCGTGGGACAGCATTCCCACCGGCGAGTCCCCGTTCCTGCTCGTGCTGCAGGTACTCAACATCCCCGGCGTGGCCGACATCCTCAACGCCGTCATCCTCATCGCCGTCCTCTCGTGCCTGAACATCGGCCTGTACTCGACGTCGCGGATGCTCTTCACCCTCGGTTCCAACGGGGAATGCCCCCAGTGGATGACCGCCGTGAACAAGCGCGGTGTCCCGGTCTGGGGCGTGCTCTCCTGCACCGTGATCGCCTACGCGTGCATCGCCGTCGCCTACTTCTTCCCCGACACCGTGTTCCTGTTCCTGATCAACGCATCCGGGGCGATGATCCTCTTCGTCTATCTGATGATCTGCATCTCCCAGATCATCCTCCGCAAGAGGAACGAGCGCGCACACGGCGGAAAGCTCGAATTCAAGATGTGGCTGTTCCCCTACCTGTCCATCCTCGTGACAGCCGTCATCGTCATGATCTTGGTAAGTATGATGTGGGACAACACCTCCCGAATCTCTCTCCTCCAGGGACTGGCGGTATGGGGTGTCATTCTCATCGCCTTCGGTGTCAGAACTGTCCGTGCGCGATCCCGGTCGGCGGTCACGCTCGATTCGAGCACCGACCTCGATGAATCCCCGATCTCGGAAACACGAAACCCCGAAAAGGTCTGATCGTCTCGACGGCACCAGCCTGTACCCCGCGACCCTCGCCGGGGTACAGGCGTCGTCGAGGATTACCTCGACTGATGACAGGAAAGGCTCCACCATGCTCGCCGCTTACGCCCACGCCATTGATCCCGACGATCCCGTCTCGGGTCTCGTCGTCGGAGATCGACCCGACCCGCAGCCGCGCGAAGGCTGGACCACGGTCACCGTCAAAGCGGCGGCACTGAACCACCACGACCTGTGGACCCTGCGTGGTGTCGGCATCCGCCCGGACCAGCTTCCGATGATCCTCGGCGGCGACGCCRCCGGAATCGACGAGGACGGCAACGAAGTCGTCGTGCACTCGGTCATCACCTCACCCGGGTGGACCGGTGACGACACCCTCGACCCGAAACGCTCGCTGCTCTCGGAGGTCTACGACGGAACCCTGGCGGAGAAGCTCCTGGTGCCTCGCCGCAACCTCGTGGCCAAGCCGGCGTCGCTGTCCTTCGAGCAGGCCGCGTGCCTTCCCACCGCATGGCTGACCGCCTACCGCATGCTCTTCGTCAAGGCACGCCTGGCGCCGGGATCGACCGTACTCATCCAGGGCGCCGGCGGTGGCGTCTCGACCGCGTCGATCGCCTTGGGCAAGGCCGCGGGCCTGCGGGTGTGGGTCACCGGGCGCAGCGAAGCCAAGCGCGAGGCCGCGCTCGCCCTCGGCGCCGACCAGGTCTTCGAATCAGGGGCACGCCTGCCCGAACGGGTGGACGCGGTCATCGACAACGTCGGCCAGGCCACGTGGGGACATTCGCTGAAGTCCCTGAAGCCGGGCGGCGCGATCGTGACCTGCGGCGCGACATCCGGCCCGAACCCGACGTCGGACCTGAACCGGGTCTTCTTCCTTCAGTTGCAGGTCCTGGGCTCGACGATGGGCACCCGCGACGAGCTCGAGCAGTTGCTCGCGCTGCTCGACACCACCGGACTGCGCCCTGAGATCGATTCGGTTCTGCCGCTGGCCGATGCCGAGGCCGGACTCAAAAAGCTCGCCAGCGGCGATGTCCAGGGAAAGATCGTGCTGATCCCCTAGCGTTTCACGGTGTTCGGTAGAGGCGGTCCGAAGCCACCTGAACCGACCCGTCCGAGCGGATGAACATCCAACGAAGGAATCGGGTATGCCGACGATCAACCGGTTCGAACTGTCCAGGGCGCTAAGGCAATTCCGGGCCATCAAACTGCCCCTCGACGGTCGTCGAGCCGCCGCGGTCAGCATTGCGGTCCTGATCGAGGACGGGAAACCCGCCATCTGGCTGACCGAGCGCTCATCGAAGCTGCGCGCTCATCCCGGCCAGTTCGCCTTTCCCGGCGGGCGCATCGACCCGGACGAAACAGCCGCCGAGGCGGCCTTGCGTGAGTTGCACGAAGAACTCGGCATTGCCGCCCATCCCGAGCAGATCATCGGCGAACTCGACGACTTCGCCACCAAATCGGGTTACGTCATCACACCGTTCGTGGTGTGGATCGGCGACTTCACCGGCACCCTTCGTCCGAACGCGTCGGAAGTCGCCCGCGTGCACACGGTCACCATGGACGAGGTCGACGCCGATCCCCGATTCGTCACCGATCCCCAGGTCGACGCGCCGATTCTGCAATGGCCCTTCCGTGACCTCGATATCCACGCCCCCACCGCGGCGATTCTCTACCAGTTCCGAGAAGTGGTGCTGCGCCGGCGGCACACCCGCGTCGCGCACTACGGGCAGCCGGTGTTCGCCTGGCAGTGATCGCCACCGAACCGACCACCGCGGAAGCGCGCCTGCCTCGAGCGCTCGGCCTAGAGTGTGGTTCCCAGTAGCAACCCGGCGATGTGCCGCAGCATCCGTGTGTTGCGCTCATAGGTGTAGTCAGCCAGATCGATCGCGACCGCGGCCATCAAACCGTCTATGGCGCAGATGATTCCGTCGGCGACCTCGTCGGTCGGGGCGGTCGGGCGGAACATGCCGTCCCGCTCACCGGAGTCGATGACCTCGGTGAGCTTTGCCCGCCACGCTGAGTAGATCCGGGTGATGTCGGGAAGGTACTGCTGGTTGCGGCTGGCCACCGACACCGTCGCCAGCCACACCGTGCACCGCTCGCGATCGGTGATCGCGTGTTCGAGCAGTGAGGTCATCTTCGTGGCCGGGTCGTCGATGTCGGCGGCGAAGGTCGCCCATTCCGACACCCGCCGCATGCTCGCCGCGCTGAGCATCGCCTCGATGACCTCGTCGCGGCTGTCGAAGTAGTGCTGAATCTTCCCGATGGACACCCCCGCCTCGCGGGCGATGTCGCGCAGGCGCACCTTTTCGATGCCGTGCACGGCGATCAGTCGCTCGGCGGCATCGAGAATCCGCCGCCGGCTCTCGGCGACGAGGGGATCCTCACCCACTACTTGTGCTGTATCCGCCACAGTCATCAGTCCACACCCTCCACCTGCAAGTCCCTCGCGTTTTCCCGAACGCGCAGGTCGTCTCTCGATCGTAGCGATCGGCGTAGTGCGCGCGCCCTGCCCGTGAAACGAGCAGTTCACGGACCTAGGTCACGCGTTCACGGTGTCGGGACATCCGTCTTGACGCCACAATAATTCCATATTATTGTGCGTTGCACCACACATTCTTTCTCGCGGCTTCCCACACTTCCGGGTTTCACCGCCGCCGACCACCGTGCACACCGCTTCCGAAGACGGAGATCTTTCGATGACCTCAATCGCCCTCGCGCCACCCGCTGTCCGCCGGGACCTGACCGCGCTATTCGCCCCGTCCTCCATCGCGATCGTCGGCGCGAGCAACGATCCCGCCAAGTACGGCAACTGGCTGGCGGGGCGGGCGCTGCGGGACACCGATCGGCGGCCGGCCTACCTGATCAACAAGAGCCGCTCGAAGATTCTCGATCACCCCGCTGCGCCCAGCCTGACCTCCCTCGGCCGACCGGTCGATCTCGCGGTCATCGCGGTTCCCGCCGCCGGATTCGACGAGGCCGTCGACGACGCCATCGCCGCCAACGTCAAGGCGATCGTCGCGATCACCGCAGGGTTGGGTGAATCCGGCGCCGAGGGACTGGCCCGGCAGAACGCCCTGGTCGCCCGGCTGCGCGAAGCCGACATCGCGATGCTCGGACCGAACTGCCTCGGGGTGCTCGACAACACCAGCGGCCTCGACGCGACGGTCAACGAATTCCGTCCCGGCTCGGTGTCGATCATCTCCCAGAGCGGCAACGTCGCCATCGACCTGGCCGAACACTTCTCCGAACAGGGTCTCGGCGTCGCCCGCTTCGCGAGCCTGGGCAACTGCGCCGACCTCGACGTCGCCGACCTGATCGACAGCTGCGTCGATCACGAGGGCACCTCCGCGATCGCGGTGTACTGCGAGGGCTTCAAGGACGGCCGCAAGTTCGCCCGCGCGGCCGCCCGCGCCGCGGAGGCCGGCAAGCCCGTGGTGCTGCTGTCCGTCGGTCGCGGTGCCGCCTCCACCCGGGGGGCGGCCTCACACACCGGATCGCTGGTGACCTCGAGTGTCGTCCTCGAAGCGGTGTGCGAGGCCACGGGCACCGAACTGGTGTCGAGCCCGTTCGAGATGGCGAACCTGCTCCAAGCCCTCGTCCGTACC
Organism: Rhodococcus sp. P4_B6; assembly: GCF_056402215.1. Classification (NCBI taxonomy): domain Bacteria; kingdom Bacillati; phylum Actinomycetota; class Actinomycetes; order Mycobacteriales; family Nocardiaceae; genus Rhodococcus; species Rhodococcus sp. P4_B6. The sequence continues at coordinate 81,183 of NZ_JBFUHV010000016.1, forward strand.
CGCCCCCCGGCCGGGTCACGGGTCGCGGTCCTCGCCGACGGCGGCGGCCACGCCTCCCTGGCCAGCGACAACCTCGAAGAGGTCGGCCTGCAGGTCGAGGAGTTCTCGCCCGAGCTGTCCTCGCAGGTAGCCGGTGAGCTGCCGCCGACCGCGGCAACATCGAACCCGATCGACCTCGCCGGCGGAGGCGAGCAGGACATCACCTGCTTCGCCCGCGTCGCAGAGCGCCTGATCGCCAGCCCCGAGACCGACGCCGTCCTGATGACCGGATTTTTCGGCGGCTACGGTGACTACGACCCGGCGATCGTGCCCGGTGAGATCCAGGCCGGCCACGACATCGGCGCCCTCGTCGCAGAATCCGGTGCCAGCTTCATCGCCCAGACCATGTTCGCCGACTCCAAGCCCGCGCAGGCGCTGCGGGAGAGCGGCATCGCCGTCTACCGCAACGTCGAACACGCCACCTGGGCGCTGAGCCGCCTGGCCCGCCGAGCCCAGGTGCGATCGCATCCCCTTCCCGTCCTGCCGGAGCCCGCGAACACGCTGACCGAGACCGGATACTGGCCCGCCCGCCGCGCCTTGGCGGCCGCCGGCATCCCCTTCGTCCCCGCCGCGGAGGTCTCCACCACCCGGGAGCTGGAAGCGGCGGTCGTCGGCCTGCAGTTCCCGTTGGTACTCAAAGCCCTTGGCGACGAGCACAAGTCCGACAACGGCGGAGTCATCTTGAACATCGCCGACGACACCGCACTGATCGAGGCCTGGGACGACGTCCAGGCGCGACTGGCACCACCGGTCTGCTCCATCGAAGAGATGGCAGACCTCTCCGGCGCGGTCGAACTGATCATCGGCGTGCGCCGCGACCCGACGTTCGGACCGATCGTGCTCGTCGGCATCGGCGGCGTGTACACCGAACTGCTCAAGGACACCCGCTGCGCCCTCGGCCCGATCACCGCAGACCAGGCGCGCGAGTTGCTGCTGTCCCTGCGCGGTGCGGCTCTGCTCACCGGCTTCCGCGGCAAAGCGGCCGTCGACATCGACGGCGCAGCCCAGCTGGTGGCCACCCTGTCGACCTACGCCGCCGAACACCCCGAGATCGGCGAAATCGAGTGCAACCCCATCGCGGTCACCCCCACCCAGGCCATCGCACTCGATGCCCGCATCATCCTCGACTCCGCTCACTGAACCCCGGCAGACCGAAAATCCCACAAGGAGAGATAAACCGATGACCGATATCGCCGAGAACATCACCGCTCTGCCCACCAACAGCGAGAGCGAGTACAACTACCTCCTCGTCGAACGTCGGGGCCCGGTCGCCCTGATCACCCTCAACCGCCCGAAGGCCCTCAACGCCCTGTGCAACGACCTCACCGAGGAGCTGACCGCCGCACTCGACGCCACCGAAGCCGATGACAGCATCGGCGCCGTCGTCCTCACCGGCAGTGCCAAGGCCTTCGCCGCCGGCGCCGACATCAAAGAGATGCAGCCCAAGTCGTTCACCGACGTCTACCTCGAAGACTTCATCACCGCCAGCTGGGAACGCGCCTCCACCACCCGCAAGCCCATCATCGCCGCCGTCGCCGGATACGCTCTCGGCGGCGGAGCGGAACTCGCGATGAGCTGCGACATGATCATCGCCGCGGACACCGCGAAGTTCGGCCAGCCCGAGATCACCATCGGCATTCTGCCCGGCGCCGGTGGCACCCAACGCCTGACCCGCGCCGTCGGCAAGTCCAAGGCCATGGACATGGTCCTGACCGGCCGCACCATCGACGCCGAGGAAGCGGAGAAGATCGGCCTCGTCGCCCGCATCGTTCCGGCCGACGACCTCATCGACGAGGCAATCGCCATCGCGCAGAAGATCGCCGGATTCTCCCGCCCCTCGGTCCTGATGGCCAAGGAGGCCGTGAACTCGGCCTTCGAGACCCCGCTGGCAGAGGGCCTGCGGTTCGAGCGTCGCCTGTTCCACGCCGCCTTCGCCACCGACGGCCAGACCGAAGGCATGACCGCCTTCCTCGACAAGCGCAAGCCGTCCTTCACCAACCGCTGAGAAAGCGAGATCTGCACATGACTTCACCGATTGCACTCCCGCGGATCATGCGGATTGGCGGCGGCGCCGTCGCCGAGATCGGCGAGGTGGTCTCGAGCCTCGGGCTCACCCGCCCGCTGGTGGTCACCGATTCGTTCCTCGTCGGCACCGGCGCCGCCGAGCAGATGATCAAGACCCTCGAAGCCGCCGGTCTGTCGCCGCGCTTATTCGCCGACACCGTCCCGGATCCGACGACCGACTCCCTCGACGCCGGACTGGCCGCGATCGCCGAGCACGACTGCGACTCGGTCATCGGGTTCGGCGGCGGCAGCCCGATGGACACCGCCAAGGCCCTCGGGATCCTCGGCCGCCAGGGCGGGCAGATGCGCGACTACAAGGCCCCCCGCAACAACGTCGGACCCGCCCTGCCGGTCATCGCCGTCCCCACCACCGCCGGAAGCGGCTCGGAAGCAACCCAGTTCACCGTCATCACCGACAGCATCAGCGACGAAAAGATGCTGTGCCCGGGCCTGGCATTCCTGCCGATCGCCGCGGTCATCGACTACGAGCTGACCGTGTCGATGCCGCCCCGGCTGACCGCCGACACCGGCGTCGACGCCCTCACCCACGCGATCGAGGCGTACGTCAGCAAGAAGGCGAACCCCTTCGCCGACAGCCTCGCCCTGACCGCAATCGGCACCATCGGCCGGGTCCTGCGCCGCGCCTACGCCGACGGCACCGACGCCGAGGCACGCGAGCAGATGATGCTCGCCGCAACCCAGGCCGGCATCGCGTTCTCCAACTCCTCGGTCGCCCTCGTGCACGGGATGAGTCGGCCGATCGGCGCGCACTTCCACGTCGCACACGGCCTGTCGAACGCCATGCTCTTCCCCGCTGTCACCGCCTTCTCGGTCCGCGCCGCGGAATCCCGGTACGCCGACTGCGCCCGCGCCCTCGGAGTCGCCACCGCCGGCGACGACAACACCACCGCCGCGAACAACCTCGTCGACGCGCTGACCGAGCTGTGCCGCGACGTGGCCGTGCCCACGCCCAAGGCATACGGCATCGACAAGGCCCGCTGGGACGAACTGATCCCGCTCATGGCCGCACAGGCCCTCGCCTCGGGATCACCGAACAACAACCCCCTCGTCCCGACCGACGCGGAGATCCGCGACCTCTACGCCCAGATCTACGGCTAGCCGAACGCCGTCCCACGAGCCCGCGACACGGGACGGCCGCAGATCCACCTCCGCGCACGCTATTCGCTGAAAATTACTCCAGGAGAATTGTTTTCATGACTACCACCCTTCCGTCCGCGACCTCCGGTGCTACCTCATCCGGTGCACCCGTCGACATCGACCACTACATCGGCGGCCACATCGACGCCCGCGGCGCCGCAACCCGCGCCGACGTCTACAACCCCGCGACCGGGCAGGTCACCGGCCGGGTGGCGATGGCCACCACCGACGACGTCGATACCGCGGTCGCAGCCGCCGCCACCGCCTTCCCCGCCTGGGCGGCCACCCCCGCCCACATCCGGGCCCGAATCCTGTTCCGTTTCCGCGACCTCGTCGAACGCGACGCCGACCGGCTCGCCGCCATCATCACCGCCGAGCACGGCAAGGTGCACTCCGACGCCAAGGGTGAGGTCACCCGCGGCCTCGAGGTCGTCGAATTCGCCTGCGGCATCCCGCAGCAACTCAAAGGCGAGTTCTCCGAAAACGTCGGCCGCGCCGTCGACGGGGTCTCCTTCCGCCAGCCGCTCGGCGTGGTCGCGGGCATCTCCCCGTTCAACTTCCCTGCCATGGTCCCGATGTGGATGTTCCCCGTGGCACTGGCCTGCGGCAACACCTTCGTGATGAAGCCGTCGGAGAAGGACCCCACCCTCAGCGTCGAGCTGGCCCGCCTGCTCACCGAGGCCGGCCTGCCGGACGGGGTGTTCAACGTCGTGCACGGCGACAAGGTCGCGGTCGACGCGCTCCTGACCCACGACGACGTCGAGGCCATCAGCTTCGTCGGCTCCACCCCGATCGCGGAGTACATCCACACCACCGCCTCCGCGCAGGGCAAGCGCGTCCAGGCCCTCGGCGGCGCGAAGAACCACATGGTGATCATGCCCGACGCCGACCTGGACCAGGCCGTGTCCGCCCTCATGGGCGCCGCCTACGGTTCCGCCGGTGAGCGCTGCATGGCGATCTCGGTCGCCGTGCCCGTCGGCGAGGACACCGCCAACGCCCTGCGGGAGCGTCTCGTCACCGCGCTGGCCACCCTCAAGGTCGGACCCGGTACCGATCCGGAGGTGGAGATGGGTCCGCTCGTGACCGGTGTGCACCGCGACAAGGTCGCCTCCTACATCGACGTCGGCGTCGAGGAAGGCGCCGAACTCGTTGTCGACGGCCGGCAGAGCACCCCGAAGGACGTGGGAGAAGGGTTCTTCATCGGCGGCACCCTGTTCGACCATGTCACCCCGTCGATGCGGATCTATCTCGAAGAGATCTTCGGGCCGGTCCTGTCGATCGTGCGCGCCGAATCCTTCGAGAAGGCACTGCAGTTGGTCAACGACCACGAATTCGGCAACGGCACCGCCATCTTCACCGCCGACGGCAACACCGCCCGCACCTACCTTGCGCAGGTCAAGGCCGGCATGGTCGGCATCAACGTCCCGATCCCGGTGCCGATGGCCTTCCACTCGTTCGGCGGCTGGAAGCGCTCGCTGTTCGGTGACCACCACATCCACGGACCCGAGGGCGTGCGGTTCTACACCCGCAACAAGACCGCCACCACCCGCTGGCCCAACGACACCCAGGTCCGCACCGACTTCTCCATGCCGACCCATGAGTGACGCACCCTCTGTGGCCTCTGCGCCCACGTTGACCACCGACACCGTCCGCGCCGGGATCCGCGGCGGGGTCGGGGTCATTACCCTCGACCGGGCCAAGGCGCTCAACGCCCTCACCACACCCATGGTCGAGGCCATCGACACGGTCCTGCACGACTGGGAGACCGCCGGACTGCGCGCCGTCGTGCTCGATAGTGCCAGCCCGAAAGCGTTCTGCGCGGGCGGGGACATCCGCGCCGTCCAGGAGAACAGCCTGGCCGGCGACCCGGAGGCGAGCGAGCAGTTCTTCTCCACCGAGTACCGACTCAACGCCCGGATCGCCGAGTACCCGGTCCCTTTCGTCTCGCTCATCGACGGCATCTGCATGGGCGGCGGGATGGGCCTGTCGATCCACGGGACCTTCCGCGTGGTCAGCAGCAAGGCGGTCCTGTCGATGCCCGAGACCGGGATCGGCTTCTTCCCCGACGTCGGTGCCAGCTACTTCCTCTCCCGACTGCCGGGAGCACTCGGGGTCTACCTCGGGTTGACCGGGGCCCGGGTGTCGGCCGCCGACGCCCTCTACACCGGACTGGCCACCCATTACATCGACGGTGTCGCAATCGAACTGGTCTCGGCCGCCCTCATCGATCACCCGAACCGATCGGTCGACGAGACGCTCCGTGCCCTCGGCAGCCCATCACCGGGCGCCGCAAGCACCCTCGCCGGGCACCGCACCGAGATTGATTGGTGCTTCAGCGCCGACACGATCACCGGGATCGACAAGCGACTCTCGGCCACCGGCGGGGACTGGGCAGAGCAAACTCAGGCCACGCTCGCACGCCTGTCACCACAGAGTCTGCAGCTCACTCTCGAGATGTTGGCCTGGGGACGGCAACGCAGCCTGCGCGAGTGCCTCGACGTCGAACTGGCAGTCACCCGCAACGTCATCCGGACACCGGACTTCATCGAAGGCATCCGGGCGACGCTGGTCGACAAGGACCGCAACCCCTCCTGGGGAGCATCCCAATTCGCCGGCCTCGATGCGGTCGGACTACCCCGGTGGAAGCAATGACCCCTCGCTCTATCACTTTTCGACGAAGGACACGATTGACATGTCAGATGTAGTGCTCTACGAAACCAACGGCCCGATCGCCACCATCACCCTGAACCGGCCCGACAAGCTCAACGCCCTGAGCACCGAGGTCGTCCTCGAACTCGACAAGCGCATCGCCCAGGCCGGCGCCGACGACTCGATCAAGGTCGTCCTCCTCGCCGCGAACGGCCGCGCGTTCTCCGCCGGCTTCGACATCAACGACGAAATCGAAGACGGCACCGAGACACCGCTCGACTGGCAGCCAGTGCTGCGCCGCGACGTCGACGTCACCATGCGCGTGTGGTCCTGCCCGAAGCCGACCATCGCCGTCGTCCAGGGCTACTGCCTCGCCGGTGCCTGCGAGATCGCGATGGCCTGCGACATCATCGTCGCCGCCGACGACGCGAAGTTCGGTGAACCCGAAATCCAGTACGGCTCCGGCCCGGTCACCTTGCTGATGCCCTTCATCCTCGGGCAGAAAAAGACCAACGAACTGCTCTTCACCGGCGACAAAATCAACGCCGAGGAAGCACTCTCGCTCGGGCTGATCAACAAGATCGTCCCGCTCGACGAACTCGAATCCGCGGCCCGTGAACTGGCACTGCGGATCGCGCCCACTCCGCTGCCGATCCTCCGGCTGACCAAGCAAGCCCTCAACCGTGCCTACGAGGCCAAGGGACTGCGCACCGCGGTCAACGCCAACGTCGACATCTCGGCGATCCTCAACGGCGCGAACACCCCGGAACAGCAGGAGTTCGACAAGGTCGCAGCCGAGAAAGGCCTCAAGGCCGCTCTCGCCTGGCGCGACGAACGCTACGGCGCCGTCAAGGCCTGACACCGAGACCGCCATCGGGGCCGCACCCCAAACGCTGCGACCCCGATGGCGGCTCCCTGCATCTCGCCCGGACCCCACGACGGGCACCGGTACACGACCGCACAGAGGAGGAGAAGCGGCCGATGAGTCACCGCCACATGACCGCAGACCTGGTGATCACGGGTCTGCCCGTCATATCCGCCGGTGTCATGGTTCTCGATCACGCCATCCACGCACTCGACGACCACGCGATGATCTCCCTGATCGCGCTCGTCGCCGTCCTGGTCGCCGCAGCGATGGTGGCCACAGGGACGCTGGCCTGCACCCTCGCCCCCGCACTCGCCACCTACTGGGAGCACCAAACCGGCGGCGGCCAAGTCCCGACGGCACCGCACGACTGGCAGCCAGAACCGTGACCGGCCATTTCAGCCAGACGTCCACGATCCCGCTCCGCTGGCGCGACCTCGATGCGCAGCAACACGTCTTCCACGGAGTCCACGTCACCCTCTTCGACCAAGCCCGCGGCCGAATGCTCGCCGCCGCACTGGCAACTCCGGACCCCGTCTATGCGATCGCCCGCCTGGACCTCGAATACCTCCACGAACTCGGCCTCGACGACTCACCCGTCGCCGTGACCTCGACCGTCGTGACCGTCGGTACAACCAGCATCACCACCCAGGAACGAATGACCAGTCGGCACGGCACGGAAATCGCTCGCGCAACCACGGTCCTCGTGTGGCTCGACGAGACCATGTCCAAACGTGCTCTCACCTTCGACGAACGCGTTGCGCTGCTCACCACTCCTGCGGCATCCTGATCTGCGCGCCGCGAGCGGCGTACATTTTCGACACCGATACCGGTCGCGTGCACCCTGTCACGCTGGTACGACGTAGATCCGATCTGATCCTGTCAGACAAATGCTTGAAAGTGATCTACCCCAAAAATATTCGCGCGCAGTCAATTGTGGCACAGGCCACGCCGCACCAGGATGCCGTGAGGTACGCCAGGTGCACCCGTGTCAGGTCATCCCTGAAAGTGCGGGGTCCTGTCAACCCCTGCTCGACCTGCTGTTTTGCTCGTTTTCGGCCTCCAAGCGGGCAGCGCTGGGTGAGGGCCCCGTCGGTCAGGACGGAGCGCCCGCAGCGCAGTGAGGACGAACGGTCTTGACCGTGGCCCGGCCCGGCGCAGACTGGTCATCGGCCCCGGAAGCGATGAATTCGGTTGTGGGAGTGAACGGTCTCCAATGTAATGCGGGTGGTTGGGGCAGGCCGGGTTTCCTCGGCTGTCGGTCATCCCTTCGCCCGGGGGTGCGGGCATGGAGCGGTGCGCTGGCAATACGCGGGGTCAATCAGATCCGCGACCACGCCGATGACACGGGAGTCAGACCTGACAACGGCCGCGCGCGTGTTGCGTCCGGGGTGCTCACGCCGCCGCCTTGTGGCGGGTCAACGCGCGGATCTCTCCGTCGCGCAGCCCGTAGTAGACGAGGGTGAGCAGTTTGCGGGCCGCGGCGACCTTGGCAATGTTCCTGCCGCGGCGGGCCTCGATGCGTTTGCGGTCGACCGAGATCTTCGTGCCGGCCGGTTGCCGCTGGATGGCCTCCACCGCCGCCCAGCGCACCAGCTTGGAACCCTGTTTCGTGATGTGCCCGCGGTGGACGACGGTGTCGGACTCGCGGTGCTTGGGCGTCAGGCCGGCCCACGAACACAGGTGACTGGGGTCGGCGAAGCGGTGCACGTCCCCGATCTCCGCGACGAACACGGCACCGAAGGTGGGACCGACCCCGGGCAGCTGCTGAATCGCCCGATAACCAGGATGGTCACGCAACTCGGTGGCAATCTGGTCGAAGAATCGTCTCTCGTGCGCGTCGAGGACGTCGATCAGCTCGAGCAGCGAAATCACCCGCTGCGCGTACGCGACGCCGAGCGGGACCTGCGTCAGACGCTCACGTCCCTCGACGCCGAACAGGTCCGATACCGGGATCAACACCCCGGCTTTGGCGAGCACCGAGTGCACCTGGGCCTTGAGGCTCGACCGCATCGCGACGAGCTTGGCTCTGTAGCGAACCAGTTCCCGCAGTTCCCGCGTCGGCGGCGGGGCGATCCACGCCTCGGGCAACCGGTTCATCCGCAACAGATCCGCCAGATCCCTGGCGTCACGAACGTCGTTCTTCACCCGCCTGTACCGGAATCCCTTGACACCCAAAGGATGTGCAAGATGCACCGTGGCACCGGCTCCCTGCAGGGTGTCGACCGCCCAGTACCAGCCATAGGTTGCTTCCAGTACCACCTCCGGATGCTCTCCGGCCTTCTCGAGCTGCAGGGCCAGTGAGGCGGGGTCGTTGACGATTCGCACCACCGCGAGTTGCTCACCGGAATCGGTTTGCCGGACGATCACCGAGCGTTGCCGGTGCAGATCGATCCCGACAAACTGTTTTCCGTCATACTCACTCATAGGGGCCTCCTCCGACACGTGTGGACACCCCCAGCATTCGCCGGGAACCACGAGGAGCGGGAGGCCCCGCCCCTTTCATCGCATCAGGTTTGTGCGGAAGAACTCGGTCAGTCTGTCGAATGGGATGAGGTTGACCCGATCGTAGAGGTCGACGTGTCCGGCACCGGGGACGATCAGCAGTTCCTTGCCTTCACCGGCGGCCTGGTAGGCGTCTTCGCTGAACTCGCGGGAGTGGGCGTTCTCGCCGGTGATGAACAGCATCGGCCGCGGGGAGATGGTCTCGATATCAGCGAACGGGTAGTAGTTCATGAACTTAATGTTGCTGGTCATTGTGCGGTGGGTGGTGGTGTCGGGGCTGTATCCGCGGGAGGTGCGGTAGAAGTCGTAGAACTCGCGATCGACGGCGCTGGACTGGTCGGTGAGCTGTTCCGGGGCCCCGGTCGCCCATTCTGTTGCGCCGCCGGTGAATTCCCGATCACGCTGCTGTGCGGCCTGGACGATGATGGCCAGCCGCTGCTCCGGGGTCACTGCATTGCGAAGCCCATCGCGGTTGACCGCGCCCATGTCGTACATGCTGACCGTCGCGACGGCTTTGATGCGCGGGTCGAGCTTGGCGGCGCTGACGACGAATCCGCCGCTGCCGCAGATGCCGATCGCGCCGATCCGTCTGGGGTCGACGACGCTCTGGGTGCGCAGGAAGTCCACCGCGGCGCTGAAGTCCTCGGCGTAGACGTCGGGTGAGACGACGTTGTCGGGCAGTCCTTCGCTTTCACCAAAGCCCGACAGATCGAACGATAGGGTCACGAATCCCTGCTCGGCCATCTTCGTCGCATAGAGGTTGGCGGACTGCTCCTTGACCGCGCCCATTGGATGACCCACCACCATGGCGGGATTCTTCGCATCGCGGTCTATGTTCTTCGGCACGAATAGATTGCCGACCACATTCATCTGGTACTGGTTGGTAAACGATATCTTCTGCACGTCGACCTGGTCGCTGGTGTAGAAGTTGTTCGCTCCGTTGGACATGTCACCAGCGGGCAAATCCGCCGCCGGCTGGGCCACCGGCGCCGGGGGCGCGCCGGCCTGCTCGGACGGAGCGCAACCGGACGCGACGAGCACACCGATCACGGCGGCGCCGGCACCGGCCAGCTGCAGCAAGCCCGGGCGTGTGCGTTCCCTTCTGGTGACGGCGTTCGCGGGGGTATCGGGCATGGTGTTCATTATCGTGGTTCTCCGTGTGTGTGATTGGACCGGCACTGCCGGGGGACGCTAATGCGGCGGCTTCGATCGGACGGTGGGAGAGGGGTTTGGTGGGCGTGGCGCACGTCCATGGCTTGGTGCGTCTGTGGCCCTGGTCGAGGGTCTTTCGCAGCGAGATGAGGTCGATCAGCTTGACTCGATTCGATTCTCCACCACTCTGACTGGGTCCGGGAGGGCCCAGCTGACCCCCCTCAGCTTGCCGCTCGAAACAGCGACCACGGCATAGCTCCGTGGACGGGGTGAGAAACCCGAAGACTTGTCACAGTTGGCGAACCGCCGTCAGTTAGACAGGAGCCGACAGCGGTTCAGTCGCCGCCGCCTCGCGCCGCCGGATGATCTGCGCCAGCACGAGGGTGGGGATCAGGGTGAGCGCGACGATGACGGTGCCGACGGCTGCCGGGCCGTCGAGGCCGAGTGGCGAGGTCAGTGCGGCGCCCGCAATCGGTGTGGCGACGGCGGTGCCGACATTGAATGCGGAGACGCTCAGCGCGGAGCCGAGTGTTGCTGCCTTTCCGGCGAATCGGACGGCGAGGTGGATCAGCACGCTGTTGGCGCTCAGGCCGAACACTCCCAGCAGGACGACCGCGGCGATCATCGCCCAGGACGATTCGGACAGCAGGAAGATGGCGAGCATCAGCGCGGTGGTGATCGCGGGAGTGACGATCGTGACGGCGTGCGGGCGGGTGTCACCGAGGCGTCCGCCGATGAGGGTTCCGATGAAAGAGCCGACGCCGAACCCGGTGAGCACGAGCGGCACCATGGATGCGGGCACGCCGGCTCGGTCTGTCAGCAGCGGCGCGATGAACGAGTAGACCGCGAGCACTCCGCCGCTCGTGGTGGCGCAGGAGAGGAGGACGAGCCATAACCGGGCGGGGCGAAGACTGGCGAGCTGAGAGCCGATGGACGAGGGCGTGTGGTCGGGAGCGTCGGCCGGCACCCGGCGGATGACGAGAACGGTCACCAGGGCGGCGGCGAACGCCAACGCCCAGAAGGTGCCCCGCCAGCCGACGAGCTGAGCGAGGTAGGCGCCGAGCGGAACGCCGAGCACGGTAGCCAGCGAGCCGCCGGCGCCGACGATGCCGACCGCGCGGGAACCCAGCGAGGGCCCGGCGGCACGGGTGGCGACTACGGCGGCCACCGCCCAGAAGGCACCCGTCGCCAGGGCGGTGATGAAGCGCGCGAGCATGATCTGCGTGAAGTCGGCACCGACGGCCACGAAGATGTGGCCGGCGACGAAGATGACGAGCGCGAGGATCAGCGTCAGCCGCGTGGACAGGCGCAACGTCAGCATCGTCATCAACGGTGCGCCGACGACCATCCCGATCGCGAAGACGGTGATCAGCGAACCCGCCTGGGCGAGCGAGATCTGCAGGTCCGCAGCGACCTCGGGGAGGATGCCGACGACCACGAACTCCGTGGTGAGCATGAGGAACGTCCCCAGCGCCAGAATGTAGACGACGAGCGGGAGACGGGCGGAGGCGGTCGCCTCGGTTTCGTTGCCGGACCGGTGGTGGGTGGTCAGAACGGTGTGGTCCTGCATGAAAAACTCGTGGTTCCTTTTGGTAGTGCGGGTATCGGTGCGCGCGGGGCGGCATCGTTTGTGGCCGGACGGGCTCCGGCCACAAACGATCGGCTGCAACCCGCGACGGGCCCGCCCGAGCGCGCGAGCGCTGTGCGATCGGAGTCGGGCCCGTCGGTCACGTCGACGATGGGGCGGTTGAGGTCAGGGGTGGTGCAGGGTCTCGACGATGGACCCGTCAGGTTCTCGTCTCGGATATCCCCTCTCGCCCAATGCGGGCCCTGCAGAGATCAGCCCGTCGCCGGCGCCGTCCAGCAGGAGGTGGCCGGGGCGAACGAACGATGATCGGAGTCCCGGTCGGTGCGGGGGAGATAGATTTCGGCGTCCTCCGTCACTCGGATGGAGTGCTCGACGCCGTCACCGAAACCCTTGTCGCGCTGGGAATGCGGGCATTCCACGGGTGGGGTCAGTGCAGGGTGGTGGTGTCGATGACGAAGCGGTATCGGACGTCGGAGGCGAGGACCCGCTCGTATGCCTGGTTGATCTTGTCGGCGGGGATCACCTCGATGTCGGATCCGATGTTGTGGGTGGCGCAGAAGTCGAGCATTTCCTGGGTCAGGGCGATGCCGCCGATCATCGATCCGGCGAAGTTGCGGCGGCCGCCGATCAGTGACATCACGTGCAGGCTGAGCGGTTCGGCTGGGGCGCCGACATTGACGAGGGTGCCGTCGACGGCGAGCAGGCCCAGGTAGGCGTTGGGGTCGATGCTGGCGCTGACGGTGTTGATGATGAGGTCGAATCGTCCGGCGAGCTGCTCGAAGGTGGTGGGGTCGGAGGTGGCGTGGTAGGCGTCGGCGCCGAGGCGGAGTCCGTCCTCTTGCTTCTTCAGTGTTTGGGAGAGCACGGTGACCTCGGCGCCGAGGGCGTGGGCGATCTTGACGGCCATGTGCCCGAGCCCGCCGAGGCCGACGATGGCGACCTTCTTGCCGGGACCGGCACCCCAGCGGCGCAGCGGGGCGTAGGTGGTGATGCCGGCGCACAACAGGGGAGCTGCGGCGGCCGGGTCGAGGCTCTGCGGGACGGAAAGGACGTAGTCGGCGTCGACGACGACGTGGGTGGAGTAGCCGCCCTGGGTGGTGGTGCCGTCGCGGTCGACGCCGGCGTAGGTGGGGACCATGCCGTTGGCGCAGTACTGCTCGTCGCCGCCCTGGCAGTTGGTGCAGTGACCGCAGGAGTTGACCAGGCAGCCGACGCCGACGCGGTCCCCGACCTTGTGGCGGGTGACGTCGGCGCCGACCTCGGCGACGATGCCGACGATTTCGTGGCCGGGCACGACCGGGAAGGGTTGCGGGCCCCAGTCGCCGTTGACGGTGTGGATGTCGGAGTGGCAGATGCCGGCGTACTGGATCTCGATGAGGACGTCGTTGGGGCCGACGTCGCGGCGCTCGATGGTGGTGGGGGCCAGTGGCTGGCCGGCGGCGGGGGCGGCGTACGCGTTGACGCGCATGGCGGTACTTCCTTACTTCTGTGATGGTCATAGTGGTGGTGATCGGGGCAGGGCTGAGTGACCTGTGCCGCCTCGATTGAGGGGCGCGTACCGGGGGTGTGGTGGGTGAGGGTTAGCGCTTCTTGGTGTTGTGGAGCTCGTCGGCGAGTGCGCTCGCCTCGGCCGCGAGGAGCGCGGCCCGGGGTTCGTCGCCGGCGTCGATCGCGCGCCAGTAGTCGATCTTCAGGTCGACGTAGCGTTGACGGAGTGCGATCTGCTGGGCCTCGAGGGCGAGTTGCTGCCGGCGCTGGGTGAGCAACTCGATCTGCGCGGGGGCGGCCGTGGGTCCGAGTTGCCCGTTGGCGACGTACTCCTTCATGTCGTTGACCGACATCCCGGTCGCGGCCAGGCACGCGATGGCCACCAGCTGGCCCAGGTCATTCTCGTCGTAGACCCGGTGCTTACTGCTTTCCCCGCGGCTGACCGGCGCGATCACCCCGACCGACTCGTAGTAGCGCAGTGTGCTGGCCGGAAGTCCGGTCAGGGCGGCGGCGTCCTTGATCGTGTAGACGTGTCGGGTGGGTTGTGCACTCACCCCATCGACGCTAAGAACTTCAAGTACTTGAAGTCAAAGGTCAGATGAGTCACACCGGTGGTCCCGGACCTCGGCAGAAGTGCGCCCTCGACGGTAGGAAAACGTTCAGCTGGGCAGTTCCGCGTCCCGCCGGCGTGACCTTCCACCGGGTGGCCCTCGTAGGAGTGATACAATTTTGTATAACTGCAGTTGGAGGTGGTTCACGATGGCGTTGACGGATGTGGAGCGTGATCTGCGGGCGATCCCGGCGGAGAAGGAACTGCTGCATATCAAGTTGCTGCGTGCGGTGGCGCACGCGACGGACAATCAGGTTCCGCAGCGGGTGATCGCGAAGAATTTGGCCGTCACGCAGCCGGAGGTCAGCCGGATCGTGAAGAAGCTGCGGTTGAACCCGGCCGCCCGGGACCGCTCCCCGCGGGAGGTGCTGCTCGAGCACGCGGCGAAGAGGATCGACCACGACCGAATGATGACCGAACTGCTGGCGTGGGAGTACACCTTCGGGCACGTCCCGGGCGACGACCCGCTCGGGGAGAGCTATGTGCGGGGGACGTGGGATCAGATCGAACGCTCCCGCGACCTGCTGAGTGACGACGACTACCGGGTGCTGCTCGCGGCCACGGCCGAACGGCGTGCGCAGGCGAATGCAGTCTGACCCCGCTGCTGTCGCCGCCGACCTCGAGGCCTGGTGCCGGCCCGGCGGGATCCTCGACAAGGACGGCCCCCGCGCCTCGATCCACCTCTTCGACCCGGTTGCCCGCCGCCGCACGCGGGACGCGATCGTCGACGCCTACCTGGCCGAGCAAACCGACGTCGGGATCGGCCGCCAGTTCCTGGCGTTGGCAACCGCCGGCCCACCCGGGGTGGGGAAGTCGTCGAGTATCGACCGCCGACACCTCGCCGGACAGGGATGGCGGGTGCTCGATGCCGACAAGGTCAAGGACCATCTGCTCCGGGACGCCATCGAGCAGGCCATCTACACCGACCTGCTGAACATCGACCTCGCCGACGGGCACCGCCTGATGCCCCGCGAACTCGCCACCCTCGTGCACAACGAATCGACGAAGCTCCTCGACACCATCACCGAGATCTGCCTGTCCCGTGGGGAGAACCTGGTCCTCGAGGGCACGTTCAGCTGGCCCGGCCTCGGTCCGCGGCTCATGCGCGACCTCGCCTACGCGGACTATGAGAAGTTCACGATCCTAGACGTCGAAGCACCGGGGCACATCACCCGGGCCCGGGCCCTGACCCGGTGGTGGCGGGGCCGGCAGGAAGCGTTGCGTGGCGGTGACGGTTTCGGTGGCCGGTTCACCCCGGGGTTCGTCATCGACGCCCTCTATGCCGGCAGCTCCGTGGAGACGGTGTGCGCACGGAACGCCCGGGCCGCGTTCGATCATCCACTGTCCGCGGAGATCCCGACCGTCGAGCTGCTCGTCGAGCACGCCGACGGCGGTGACGAGACGTGGGTGAAGGAGAACGGCGTCGTGGTCTACCCGCAGGTTCCGGCCGACCGACCCGAGCCCTGACCTTTTCGTCCGTGCCACCCGCCAGGATGTGAATCCGCAACGCCTCGGCCGCGGGCCCACGGGTGACGTGAGAGGTTACTCGGCGACGGCGATGACGACCGAACTCGGGAAGCCGGGATCCCGGAGATGCGAGGCACTCCGATCGATCGACGTTCTCAGGCGCAGTCCCGGCAGACCAGCTGCTGATGATCGGCGAGGCGGCTGCGATGGTGGACCAGAAAGCAACTGGTGCAGGTGAATTCGTCCGACTGTTTGGGGATGACGCGGACGGTGAATTCTTCACCGGAGAGGTCGGCGCCGGGCAGTTCGAAGGACTCGGCGGTGTCGGCGTCCTCGACGTCCACGGCGGGGGACTGGGTGTCTTTCCGGCTGGCGGTCAGCTGTTCGAGGGAGGTGTCCGTCTCGTCGGATTCGGTGACTCGTGGTGCGTCGTAGTCGGTGGCCATGCCTGACTTTCCTCATGCTCTGGGTGTTCGGACCTGCCAGACTAGGTTGTGCGGTGCCGCGTCACGCGCTCGGGGGCATCGTGTGCTGCGACTTCAACCTCTTGGGGGGAGTATGCGCCGCAGGTGATCGTCACCGACGAACGCGACAGCTACCCGGTCGCCCACCGCGAGCTAATCGCATCGGTCGAGCATCGCCGCTCGAGGTACTCGAGCAATCGGATCGAGAACTCGCACCACCGACCAGACAGCGAGAACGCGCGACGAAACGGTCCACCGACCGCGACACCCGCAGCTTCGATCACCGGCCTCACCGAGACGATCAGCACCCGCGCTCACACTCACGCGTAACCGGGATCTCCGGCGGCTGTGACAGTGAGGTGCGCATCGTCACCGTCGTAATCGCCGGCCGTGGTTGTGGCGGCGCGCGCCGGGGTACGGGGGGACATGTCGTCATGGCAGGTCAAGAGCCGATTCGGATGCGCCGCAGCGCCGGTGATCATCAGTCCGTCGTGGGAATGGTGATCTGCTCTCTGCCGTCGATGGCCGAGAGCAGATAGTGCGGGCAGGTGAGCACCTGTCGTGGCACGGGAATCGCCTGACGGTCGGTGTCGAGGTAGAGGCGGTATGCGAGCTGCCCGTCTCGGTGGATACCGGTGTCCGGGTCGACGGCGCCGAGGAAGTATCCGTGCGAGGCGCCGGCGGTCGAGAAGATCGCCCGCGCCCACTCGGCGGGCTCGGCGGGCGGCAGATACCGTGGCCGACCCGTCTCGGCGTCGACGGTGTGCACGACGGCCGTGACCGCGAACCCGGCCACGGCCGGGAACCACTGCTCTGCCCCGACGTCGAACGCCGCGATGGAGGTGTGGATCCGTAGCTCGATGTCCGTTCCGGTGCGCGCCGCCACCGTGATGGTGTGTGGATCCGCTGCGATGTCGACGGTGGCCAGGGACGGCAGCGCCTGGTCGGCGCTGGGGTTTCCGGTGCTTGCGGACATGCGACAAAGGGTACGGGGGCCACAGCGCCCCTGCAGACGGGGCGGCGGGGGTTCACATCCCATGAAGGAAGAATCGGCCGCGTGTAACGCCCCGCCGGCCTTCGTCTCCACGTCGCCGGGCGGCACAGTTCGGATTACCGCCCACCCCAAGGCAGGATGAGACCGTGAGCGACGGAACCGCAGCAGACCTCGAGCGTGAATTCGCCATGCTCGCCTACGTACGCGACCGCCTCCGGGCTTCGGAGGGCGAAGACTTCCGTATCCCGACCACGGCCGTCGACCAGGTTCTCGATGAGCTCAACAGTCTCGAACGGTCGCCGTGGGATCCGAACTGATTCCATCCGTGCAGCGTCCGGGCATCGGTCACGGATGTGCGGGTTGGCCGTAACGGGGGCCTGGCCGCTGCCGCCACGGTCGAGTATCGAACGACTGGCATGAATTCGTCCCGGCGACGGCGGGTTCTGCGTCACACCAGTTGTCGCAGCAAGGGACTCGGCCCCGCCCCGGGGGGCCGGCACACACCATGACCTCGTTGACGTGCGGAGCGAACAGCCCGATCGACACGGCGACGACGGTGGAGGTGACCGGCGCCCGGCAGGGAACGGTCGAGCTGTTCGTCGTCCAGCTCGGGGCCGATGTGAAGGTGCGGACGGATGCCGATTTGGTGTTCTTCAACAACCCCACCACTGCCATAACGCAGTGTCCATAACCCGTAATGGGATCGTAGATCCGTTGGGAAAGTAAGGTATTAGGTGTTGCTTCCGCTCAGGCTCCTCGCGGCCGTGATGGCGGGCTCGAACACCTTCCCACCGTTATTCTGTGCTGGGCTGCGTTTCGCGTCATGGCAGTCCCTAGACCGCGGTGCAAGCCCGAAGCTTCCGCCGCGTTGACTGCCAGTCAATGAACTCAAGTGCAGCGCAACCATATTCGAACTTGTTCTTCACGCGATGAATCAGGAGTGCCAGGCCTGGTTGGTCGCAATAGTCCTGCCGTCCTCGGCACCGTCGACAGACGGTGCTCTGTGTTTGTCCTGCCGAGCGAAAGCGTGAGGGGCGCGGGGCCTCGGAGATCACTGCGGCCCGCGTGTGATTGGTCGCCGTTTCGATCCGCTGGCGTGAGTGGGCCGAAATGCCGCTACTGTGTGCGTTCGACGATTGCCTGGCGAGAAGGAGAACAATATGGCGGTATCACCGAGGGGTTCCGAAGGATCGGCGAAGAAGGCAGCAAAGGAGATTCGTGAGTGGGCGATCGGGGAGGGTTTGGAGGTGTCCTCCCGCGGTCGGATTTCGGCCGAGATCGAGCAAGCCTTCCATGACGCTCATGCGAAGAAGTCTCAGGTCAAACCGGCGGCGGCAAAGAAGACGGCTGCGAAGAAAATCGTTGCGGAGACGGCGGCTGCGAAGAAGCGGCCCGCGAAAAAGGTAGTCGAGGAAAAGGCCCCCGCAAAGAGAGCGGCGAGTAAGGCCCCAGCGAGGAAAACGACCAAGGAGATTCGTGAGTGGGCGATCGGGGAGGGTTTGGAAGTGTCCTCCCGCGGGAGGATCTCGGCCGAGATCGAGCAAGCCTTCGACGACGCTCAGACGCAGAAGGCTCAGGTCAAACCGGCGCCGGTAAAGAAGAAGGCAGCGAAGAAGCCAGCCGCCAAGAAGACCGCCACGGCAGCTCCGATCAAGACGACAGCGGCGAGCACAGCTCCGGCGGAGAAAAAGATAGGCGCGACGAAGACGGCTGCCGAGAAGCCGACCGGGACGAAGGCTGCCGTGACGACGCCGGCCACGGCGAAGGTGCCGGTGAAAAAGGCAGTAGGGAATATAGGTCCGGCGAAAACGACGAACAAGGAGATTCGTTCCTGGGCGATCGCCGATGGCCGCGAGGTATCCTCCCGCGGAAGGATTCCGGCCGAGATCGAGCAAGCCTTCCATGACGCTCAGGCGAAGAAGGCTCAGGTCAAACCGGAGCCGGTAAAGAAGACGGCCGCAAAGACGACAGCTGCCAAGAAGACGGCCGCGGCGGCTCCGGCCAAGAGGGCAGCCGCGAGCAAGGCTCCGGCGGAAAAGAAGGTAGTCGCGACGAAGACGGCCGCGACAAAGAAGGCCGGGAAGAAAACAGTCGCGGCAAAGGCAACTTCGGAGAAGTCGGCCGTGAAGAAGTCGGTCGCGGCGAAGGCTCCGGTGAAGAGGGAAGGGGTGAGTAAGGCTCCGGCGAAGAAGCCGAGGGAGATTCGTGAGTGGGCGGTCGGGGCGGGTCATGAGGTGTCCTCCCGCGGCCGGATTTCGGTCCAGATCGAGCGAGCCTTCCATGATGCTCAGGCCGCGATGCCGGTCGCGTAAGTTGCGGCAATGCCGTGATGCGCAGCGTGTCCATCGTGCCGCGAAGGCTATGAGCCTGTGGGGATCATGATCCTCGGCGGTGGGCGGTTGTCCGCGCAGCGGTGCCGGGGAGGGGTGCGAGGTATCCAGGCGAACCTGACTTGACGATTCCCGCGCGGAGTGGATCGGGAGGGTCGCATATGCGTTGGGGAACCACCGGTGACCGCGGTTGCCGCCATTTGAGCACCTACCGATGACACGATGGGCGGATGGGGAGGCAGAGCGGGATCTTCGGGGTTGTGGGTTTGGTCGTCGGGCTAGTGGCGGCGGTGGTGTTCGCCGCGTTTACATCGCGACCGTACACAATGGCGTCGTCGTTCCGGCCGGCGTGGACCGATCCATCGATTGTGGCGGCGATCGTGCTCGTCGGCGCCGCGGCGGCCGGGGCCGGCTGCGGGGTGGTGCTGTGGCTGTCCGGGTGGCGGGTGGTGCGGGACGCGGCGAGCGCGGACGAACGCCGCCGTCGGCGCACCTTCCTGCTCGGCCGGACCGTCGCCGCAGCACTCGCCGGTATCACTGTGGGGCTGTCGCCGATGCTGGTGTTGCTGTATCTCGCGTTCACCTCCGCGGTGAGCATCGCCGTGGAGTGGGCCTCGGTGTTGGTGCTCTACGCCGGCAGCGGAGTAATGGCGTACGGGTGCGCACTGCTGGGTGTGTGGTGGGTGCTGGCCGCAGCGGGTGATGATCGGCGCGGGGCGACCGTGCGGATCCTCGCGGTGTTGCTGCCGGTCGGTGCGCTGGCGGCGACCGCTGCCGGTGTGGGCGCGGCCGGGCTGTTCGGGTATTCCACCGTCCCTGCGACGTTCGTGTGCGTTATCGCGGTGGTGGCCGCGGTCCTGACGGCAACAGTGGCATTGGCTCGGGTGCTGGCCCGGGCCCCGGGGGGGGGGGGGGCGTCAGCGCTCGGTGACCTCACCCCGGCTCACCCCGAGTCATCGCGTCCTCGGCGGGCGCTGTGTTGTGGACAGTCCTTCCTGCCGAACAGCTTCATGTCGTCGCGATCGCCCCGTTCGAGGGCGCGCTCACTGTCAACATCCGCACCGGTGTTGGTGTGGTGTCAGGGTTGTGTGAGCTCTGGTGGGATGTGTGTCCAGAGGGTGCGGTATCGGTGGGGTGTGCGGGCTTTGCGGGTGGCGCGGATCCAGTCGTGTGTGTTGTGCGGTGGTCGGCGGAATCGCATCGATCGTGGTGGGGTGGTCGTGGGGGTTTTGTTGTGCCAGCATAGGGCGGCGAGGAGCAGGGTCGTGGCTCCGGTGGTGATGGGTACGGTGGGGTTCGGTGACAGCAACGCGGCCGCGGTGACTATCCCGCCGACCAGCAGTGTCGCGATGGCTGCCAGGACGCAATGGAGCTTGACTCGTGCTGCGCTGCCGGTGCGGAGTTCATCGACGTA
The DNA here is from genome assembly GCF_056402215.1 of Rhodococcus sp. P4_B6. Classification (NCBI taxonomy): domain Bacteria; kingdom Bacillati; phylum Actinomycetota; class Actinomycetes; order Mycobacteriales; family Nocardiaceae; genus Rhodococcus; species Rhodococcus sp. P4_B6. Next base: position 101,970 of record NZ_JBFUHV010000016.1, read on the forward strand.
CGCGTCCCGCCAGTAGCGGGTGTTGTGGGTGGTTGCGGTGTGCCATTGGACGAGCTGGTCGTACCGTGCGCGGTAGTCCTCGGGTGCGCCGGTGGGCTGCTTCTTCGCTGCGTGCAGTCGGGTGGGCGTGGGTGTGATCTTTTTCTGTGCGGCAGTGGTTTTGTATAGGTGCCCGGCGAGTTGTGTGCCGAAGGCCGACGGTGTGGTGAACGATCCGGTGGCGGCGTAGTCGGCGTTGGTGGGCTCGTCCGCGGCGTGTCCGAGGGCGACCATCACCGGAACGCGGCAGTGGCGGATGGCGTGTGCGAGGTCGGCGTCATGGAAGGACCACAGGTCCGTCCAGTGGCCGCCGCCGCGGGTGATGACGACGAGGTCGGTGCGGCTTGGTTCGATGGTGGCGAGTTTCTTCACGAGGTGTTCGGCGATCTGGTGGCGGTTCATCGACACCACGACCGGTTCGAGGGTGGGGACACCGACTCGTACCTTGTCGAGCATCGCCTTGATGTCGGTGACGGCTTTGGAGCCGTTGGAGGAGATGACGGTGATGTGGCGGAGCTTGTCCGGCCACTTCAGGCTGGTGGGGTTGCCTTGAGTGAACAGGGACTTGGGGAAGCCGAGGGTCGCGAGCCTGTCTCGATGTGCGTTCTCGGCACAGGTCACGGGCCCCAGGTCTGTGCGTTCGGGGAAGACCTGGTTGGCGCGCAGTTGCAGAGCGCGGGTGTAGGAACTGACGGTCAAGTTTCCTGCGATGGTGACTCCGGCGCCGTTGGTGATGTGGTCGCCGAAGCGGCGTCCGACACGGTGTTTGAGGAATCCGCCTACTGCTGCGGCGACATCGTTGCTGAAGTACACGGGTATGCAGTCGACGGCGCGGCCGTGTGGGGAGGCGAGGTCCATCTGCCAGCTGCCACCGGAGAGTCGTCGGAGCTCGCGGCACTCTCCGGCGATGACGATCTGCATGTCCACGCTCTGATCGAGGTGGGTCTGGACGTACTTGCTGGTTTCTGCGACGGTCAGACTACGTCCGCGGCGTTCCGCCCATTGCGCTACTGCTGTATCCACCCCGATGAACCCTTCCTCCCCGTATGTGCCTTACTTGCCGCCCCTGCCGTGTGTGGTCGGGGCAGCGCACGACAGCCTGGCACATGGCCCCGACACCGCACGGACACGCGGATCTGCGCCGCGGGCGGACGGGCCGAGCGGACCGGTCCCTCGGCGGCAGGTGGTATCCCCCGTCGGGGGGTCATCAGGTGACTCGCCGGGCACCAGCCCGTCACGGACGCGGTAGCGACCCCTCCCGATCCGCGCTATCATATATTTGTGTGTGATAATAGGTGAAAGCGAGGGGTTGGGTGTGATGAACGAGGCCACCGATGCCAGCACCGAAGCCCGCTACCTGCGCGGCGATCTCGGGTTCGAGGATGCGCTGCGGGAGGTGACCGGCACCGACGTCGGACGCCAGTTCTTCGCCCAGATCCTGCACAGCCTCTCCGACCGGAACCCGGCAGCACCGCCGCTGTCCGACCACGACGCAGCCCTGCTCGATCGGGCCGGGTTCGTTGACGACCCGGCCGCGGCGACGGCGGCACGGGTGGACCGCGACATTCGCATGCAGGAACTGGTCCGCAGCTCCCTGTCGATCGCGGAGGCCGCGGACCGTCTCGGGGTGACCGCGGCCCGGATCCGGCAACGCCTCGGTGAGGGCACCCTGTGGGCGTTCGCGTCGGGCCGCAACCGGTTGCTGCCGCCCGCCCAGTTCACCGACACCGGTGCGGTGCCGCACCTCGACCAGGTGGCGCCGTTGCTGGCGAAGGATCTGCACCCGCTGACCGTGCAGGCATTGCTGACCCTCCCGCAACCGTCCCTGACCGTGGACGGCCGGCCGGTGTCGATCGTGGCGTGGCTGATCGGCAGCGCCGGAACCGCCGCCGACATCGAACAGGTCCGAGACGTGATCACCGCCGCCGAATGGGAATCGGCATAGATGGGGTCGATGCTGCCGACGCCCCCGACCATCGCCGACCTTCGTGATGCGGGTGTGCGCGGCGAGGAAGTGCTGGACTGGCAACCGGCAGAGGTGGTGTGGCGGGTGCATCGCACCACCGGCACCCACGTGCTGCCCTGGAATGGGATGCGCACGTTCGGGCCGATCCTGCGGTTCGACCACCACCCACCCCCGCGCGCCGAACATCCCGGCTACGGCATCTGGTACGGCGCCTCCAGTCCCCGCGGCGGGTTGGCCGAGGCGTTCCAGAGCGCCCGGGTGATCGACCGCCACCGCGGCGACCCGTATCTGACCGGGCTGCGATTCACCCGCCCGCTGAGACTGCTCGATGTGTCCGGCATCGGCGAGGGGACGTGGGCGACCCGGGTCGGCGGCAACCACGCCCTCGACTCCGCCGCGCACGGCCGAACCCAGCACTGGGCCCGCACCATTCACCGCGCCTACGACGACCTGGACGGGATCGTCTACCGCGGCCGATTCGCCGGCAGTGTCTGCATCGCGATCACCGAACGCGCCACCGACGCCTTCCCCGCGCTGCCGGCGTTGTCGCTGCCGTTGTCGCATCCCGGGTTGTCCGGGCCGATCGACAGCGCGGCCCATCAGCTCGGCTACACCATCACCTGACGCTGCGACACGCGTGGCGAACCGGTTGGGCCCGCGGCACATGTCCCGTGACCGCACGGCATCGACTGCAGCACGCTTCGGTGTCGTAGAAGGGAAGTGGGCGGCTACGTTCGTGGACTGCACGACGATGGCACGTGTGCTCGGTGTCCGTACCTCGTCATTCGGATGGTGTATTGACAACCGAAAATATTGCATCCGAGTGCATTACGGATGACGTGGGTTCCCGCCCCGCGAACCTGCGGTGCTGGCAGGTTTGGTTGGATCCAGGAATGATGACAGCTGTTCGCCTCTCGGTCGCGACCGCACTTGCCGGCCTCGTGATCATGCCTCTGGCAGCGGGAATTGCCGCCGCGGAACCTGCCTCGCTGCTGCCGCCACCGTTCACCGCGGATGTCGACGGCTCGACGATCAACATCTCACTGACCCACCCGAACGATTATGGACGGTGCGGTGCGGTGGTCCTGCCGACCGGTGCGGAGCTGGCGTGGGAGAACTACGTGTGGCCGAAACTGGAGGGTTTCGACTACGCGATCTTCCCTGCGCCGCACGAAACCAAGACCTACTCGATCCCCGATGTCGCTGTCGGTAGCTACCACGTCCTCACCGAGTGCTGGGATTCTGCTTCGTCTCAGTACGCGCGGAATGAACCGAAGGTCGTCGTTGTCGCGCCGGCGCCGGTGACTGCGCCATCGACCGGCAGTCTCGACGGCCTCAACTTTGGCAGCTAGAGGTCGTCTCATTCGATACGGCAGTGCCGCTGTCGTTGCATCGGGAGTCCCCGCCCAGCCTCACCCACCGACACAACCGGAGAAAATCATGCGTAGGAACATACTGGCAGCAGTACTTGCTGCCCCACCCTTGCGATGGGGACGGGTTGTGCATCGGAGGAATCCGCGCCGCCTCCGCAGCCCAGTGCCACCCCCACACTGACGGCAACCACAACCGTCGGGGCCACCAGCACCCCAACCGAATTGCTCCCAAGCTCCGAACCGATCGTGGACCAGGTCGCTCCCGCGCAGCCGATCGAGGTGGTGAAGACCTTTCTGTTCTGCGACGGGCACCCGCTGGTCGGGGTGTACAGCGGCTCCGACGGCCTGCAGTACTCGGTCCCGAACGACCCGCAGTGCGAGTACCTCACCGATCAGGAAACATTCGCTCCGCCGACCGAAGTGGTGAAGACCTTTCTGTTCTGCGACGGGCACCCGCTCGTTGGTGTGTACAGCGGCTCCGACGGCCGGCAGTACTCCGTTCCCAATGACCCGCAGTGCGGGCAACTCGCACCAGCCGAGACCGCGCCCCCGTACCCGACGGAGGACGAGTCGTTCATCGAAACATGCATGGGCAAGTCCGGTCAGACCCGCGAAGCATGCATCGCCGATATCCAGGACGGCATCGACAAGGGATACATACGCGTCCCGTGACCTGAATACTTCTCCGAACTGGGCGCTACCCGGAGCCTCCGGTCAGCGAAGTTCTGCTCATCGCCCGCGATCGGGGCAGGATGAGACGGTGAGCGACCGCACCGAAGCAGACCTCGAGCGTGAACTTTCCATGCTCGCCTACGTACGTGACCGTCTCCGCGCTTCGGAGGGCAACGATGTCGTATCCCCACCACCGCCGTCGACCAGGTGCTCGATGAGCTCAACAGTCTTGAGCAATCACCGTGGGATACGACATGATTCCGCTCGTTCACGGCCGCGGTGGTGGCCATGCAGGCGAACAATAGGGTTGGTCGCGCCGCCGTGACGACGTCACCATCGGGTCTGGTACGTCCGGGTACGGAAGCAGCACACGTTTCCTGCAGGATTTACGTCGTCGCGATCGTCACGCCCGTACCAGGCGGAAATGCCGGACGCGGCCTGCACGGGGCGACTCGCGGCGTCCCCGGTCGGAGCAGGACCGGGCGACTCTGGGACAGGCCCGGTCCCTCGTCATATGAAGAGCGTTTCCGTCGCCGCGCCTGAAAGCGTTGGCGTCGGCGGACGTTCCCGATGAGACCACTGGAGAACGACACGCAGATCCAAACGGCTGTCGCCCTCATCGTGCTTGCTCTGGGCTGACCCTGACTGGCTGCATCGAACCGACGCCGGCGCAGGAATTGCGGCCGATCGCTACGACAGCCTTAACCACAACGATGTTCGGGCCGAGTTCGAGGCCCTAGCGGACGCCCGATGAAGGCCTTCCCTTGGTTCGTATTGAAGGTGGGGTCAGCAGTCGCCGTCGGCGGCGGCGTAGATGGCGCGCTCGATTTCGGTGCGGTCGGCTTTCGGGATTTCGTCCCACGTGGGTCGCTGGGGTCAGCGGCTGGGACGTCGATGTCACCGGACGCTTCGAGGTCTTGAAGAAGCTCGTCGCCGCCGGTGCGTGCGAGTTCGAGCAGGCCGTCGGCGGCCTGTTTCGAGTCGAAGGGTTCGCCGACCATGTCGGCGAGTTCGCGGACCGCGTCGAAGTACTCCAGCGTGTCGTGGCACGTCTGAAGGTAGAGCGCGGTTCCGTGCAGGTCCTTCCCGCTCGTGGTCTCGGCCGCCGCGGTGGTGGTGGTGGGTGGGACGGTGATCCGTTTGATGGTGGAGTCGGCGTCCTGCGTCGAGGTGGTCGCTGACGCCGAAGCGGCGTTGCTTGCGGGGGTGGCTGAGTCGTCGCTGCAGGCGGTCAGGATCAGCGTGACCGCGCTCATGCATGTAGCGATCGAGAGGATGCGGCGGATTCGCATGTTGTGTGTCGACTGTCTGAAGTCTTGGCCGGGGGAATCTTTGAGATGACTGGGAGCTGTGGATCGGTGGGGAGCGGCTCCCTGGGAGTAGATATCAGACGTGCCGGAGGTGGAAGATAACTGGGGGGTCGCTGGCGGTAGTCGCCGGCACATGGGATGGCTTGTCGTGCCCGCGCAGGGTGCCCAGCGGTGGCGCAGTAGTGTTCTGCCGGTGTCCTTGACATCTCAGATCGAGTGGGCCGGATCGCCGTTCATGCGGTTCGCGCAGAACTCTATTCCCAACGCTGGTGCGGTGACTGCGGTTCACGACGGTGTTCGCAAGCCGGCTCTCCGGACGAAATCCAGTCATACCGGGAAGAGGCCGGACTGGGGGCTGATCGGAACTGCCATCGATTTTCGCCTGAGACTAGCGTTCACCACGGACGATCTCGTCCCGGTGTCGGCGCGGAGGGGTCATGCAGCGCTGACCAGAAACCATCCGGAAGCCGCCGCCTTGCTGGGTGAGTTGACGGCTGCGATCGCCAGCTTGCTCGCCGAGGCACCCCCACAGTCCGCCGACCGTATCGAGCTGCCCGAGTCGATCGAGAACGACCTGCTCCGCCTCTGCGTGGTCGCCGGCCAGCTGGATCAGCTCTACCGTTCGTACCTGCACGTCATCGACAAGACTCCACTTCTGGACGGCGGGAGGGCGGTGACGTTCGATCAGGCACGCGCTCAGGTGCCGTGGTTCGTCATCGCCCAACTCCACGACCAGGTCTGCGTCGCGAACACCGGACTGGGCGAGCTACGTGCCCGTGCGGGCACGGCGCGTTCGGGGATAAGCTTTTCCGGGTCTGGCGCCATCGACGGTGCCGACGCGGATCTTCTGGTCGACGGGTTGCTTCTCGACTTCAAATCCACGCACGCCGCGACGACGATCACCAAGTCCGATGTCTATCAACTTGCCGGTTATGCACTCCTGGACTTCGACGACGAACACCATATCGATCACGTCGGGATCTACTGGACGCGCCACGGCATCAAGCGCACGTTCTCGCTCCCCGGGTTCTTCGAACTGCTCGGAGCCACCGAGACGGTCCCGGAGCTCCGTGCCGGCCTGCGTGTCGAACTCGCCGCATACAACGAACAGCGCCAGCGCGCCCGGGACGCGGCGCGAAACGCCGCCGAGCACCGTGAGACTGCCGATGCCGAGGCTTCGCGCGAGGGCGGCGAGGAGATACCGGTCCGGCGCATCCATCAGACGCGGCGATGGCTGAGCCGTGTCTTTCAGCGCTGAGACCTAGTGATGCGGCAGGGTTGTCAGCTGCCGAAGAATGGCAGCCCCGGTCGGGTGGGTTCGGGTTCTGGATCCGGTTTGGTGCTCCCCTCGACGGTGAGGGTGAATTTGTCGCTGCCGGCCGCGGATTGCACGTCGCCTTGGAGCCAGCAGTACGCCTCCACCGTGTAGTCCCCGGGGTGGGGCACGGTGATGAGGAATTGTTTGGTCTCGCCGATGGATGCGCCGAAGCCGGGGACGCTGGCTTGGGGCAGGGTTGGCCACATCCATGGCATGTCGCCGCTGGTGTTCTGGTGGTCGGTCAGTTGCGGGAAGCATTCGATYCCCGGGTAKGTSAGCGGGCCGGGGTTSGGGTTGGTGACGGTGGCGYGGACGACGAGCCCGTCCGCGTCGGCGGTGATGGTCGGCGCCAGAACCGGTTCCGCGGCACTGGCGGGACCAGCACCGAGGAGAAGTRTCCCGGTGATGACGGTGAGCACACCGGYGGCACGGGCATGGCGTTTCGGAGTGTGTGGGTGCATGGTCAGTACTTTCCTGTSGGGGTGGGGCAGCGGCCGGTGTATTTGGTGAGTCCGATTCCGCGGTTCGCTKTCTTGCTGCGRCCGACGGGTCCGCCCTGAGGTTCGCGGACCCAGGTGCCGGTGGTGTCGAGTCCGGGCATSTGTTCGCTGCCGGGGTGGCTGTARCGGGTTTCGCCGTCGACGGTGAGGATGCCGTCTTGCACGTCGATGTGGGCGATGGTGGCCCAGTAGGAGTCCTGTCCGTTGCCGACGTAGACGAGGATTTCGTCGGCGTCGTCGCCGGGGAGCCCGCCGGGTGCGGCGCGACCGTATCGGATGGCGACGCGGGGGCGGCCGAAGGCGTCGATCGCGCCGGTTCCGTTGTCGACGCTTTGGTAGACGTTGACCAGGAGGTCTCCGTTCTCGGTGGGCAGGACGCGGACCTGTTCGACGGCGGGSCGGTTGCCGTTGCCGGGGCCTTTGCTGTCGCCGTCGTGGTGGATGAACGGCCACTTGTCGAGGGTGCCGCGGTGGCGGGGTTCGCCGCTGATGACGACGWACTTRTTGGTGACCTCGTCGCGGCAGAAGAAGTACACGTCGAGGTCCCCGGTCCCGTAGYGGGTGACSCGGCCATAGGGGTCGTAGTGGGCGCCGCGGCCGTCCCATTCGAGTCCGACGGTCAGCACCCAGTTGGGGTCGCCCTGGCTCTTGCGGAGGTCGATGCGGGCGGTCTTGGTGGCCGAGTCCTTCGACAGGGTGACCTTGACCTTCTCGAAGCTGATCGGCGACACCGAGACCGACGCCGGCGGTTGTGGTGGGGTGTGCGGGGGAGCGGGAGGGGCGGATGCCGCCGCGGYCACGACCGGTGGGTGCACGGGCGTGTGCTGGTGCGCCGCCGCCGGTGCGGGCGGTGCCGCTGCCGCCGGCGGCGGGGCGGGTTGGTCTGAGACGTCGACACCGTGGTGGGTGACCAGGGCYGCCAGCCCRGTGTCCCAGCCCGCCGAGACATTGCGGACCTTCCAGGTGCCCTGGCGGCGGTARACCTCGAGCAGGACCGCTGCCCGTTCGGTGGTCAGGCCGAGCGCCCGTGCGGTGACCCGCATCCCGGTCGGTTGTTCGAGGACGACCCCGAGATTGCCGGTGTGCGCGAGACTCCCGGCGACCTGCTCGTCGAGCGCCACRGCGATGGACAGTTTCTCGATGCMGGCCGGAACAGCGCGGAGGTCGAYCGTGATGCGGTCGGCGGCGACCAGTCGGACYGCACCCTCGGGGGAGGTGGGTTGGTTGAAGAAGATGAAGTCGGCRTCSGAGCGGACCCGTTGATCACCGCCGAGCTGGAAGGCCATCAGGTCGATGGCGCCCTGGCCGACGCCGGAAACGGCCACGGTCAGCGAGCCGTCGTCGATGGGGGTGTTCTGGCCGCGGGCGAGATCGGTCATGAGKTGCGGCCGGAGCCGGTCCTTTCCATCCAGGTGCTGGTGAGGTCAGAAATGGGTRTCGCGTGGGCCGCCCGCAGGGGGAGGTGGTCGACTCATGYGACCGTCGACGGACRAGGCAAACGCTCAGCCACCGAACACCCCCGCCGGRCAGCATCGCACCGAGCGATCCTGCGACCCGCGTCCTCGATCTCCGGCGTGTGCTGTCTGGCAACCGATCACGCGCTGATAGTACGGGCATCACACGGATTCACCCTGCAATGGCGTGTCCGAAACATCACGTTCTAAGGTGGGTAGCCTGAGCGTCGAATGGGGTGGGCAAACAGTGCGCATCCACACGCTGCGGGCGGAAGGATCTTCATGGGCGTCACCCTGGCCAAAGGCGGCAACGTTTCCCTCGACAAGCAGGCACCGAACCTGACCGCGGTCGCGGTGGGGTTGGGATGGGACGCACGCTCGACCACCGGTCACGACTTCGACCTCGACGCGAGTGCATTGGTGACCGGCGAGAACAAGCGGGTCCTGTCGGACCAGCACTTCGTGTTCTACAACAACCTGCGCTCACCCGACGGTTCCATCGAGCACACCGGCGACAACCTCACCGGCGACGGTGATGGCGACGACGAGGTCATCAACGTCGACCTCAAAGCGGTGCCGCCGAACGTCACCAACATCTTCTTCCCCGTCTCCATCCACGACGCACAGCAGCGGGGACAGAGCTTCGGGCAGGTCACCAACGCGTTCATCCGCGTCGTCGATCGCAGCACCGGCAACGAACTGGTGCGCTACGACCTGACCGAAGACGCCTCCATCGAGACGGCAATGGTGTTCGGGGAGTTGTATCGGCATGGCGGGGAGTGGAAGTTCCGCGCGATCGGTCAGGGCTACGCCTCCGGTCTGGCCGGGATCGCCCGAGACTACGGAGTCAACATCTAGTCCCTCGCCGGAGGTCGGTGCCGCGTCCTAGGGGCGCCGCCCTCCCCGTCAGGTGCGGCAGTGGTGACACAGATCCGGACTCTAGTTGGATGCGCTGTATCGCAGTGTCATTCACTCGATCGACACGGTGAGTGAGCCTTCGGTCACCACTTGGTCGGGCGCGTGCTCCTTCGCTCGGCCACTGCGGTGCTTGTGCCATTCGGAACGAATGCTGCAACTGTCACCGCTGGGCGCCGTCTGGCTGTCCTGGACCGTGGACGGGGCCTCCTGACCCGAGGCGCCCCACCCGCACGGGGTTCCGGTGGTCCGCTTCGTGCTCATCGAACGGACCCATCGAAAAGCTCTCGTGCGACATTTTCACTCACTATTTCTTGACCACCGCGCAACCATGAACGGAGCCCACATGCCCGACTCGGTCTCCCCCGGGTGGTACCCCAATCCATCGGGAGAACCCAACTCGGTCCGCTACTGGGACGGCCAGACGTGGACGGAGGAGCGACAACTCGACGCACCCGCCGCCCAGGCTGCGTCCACGGACACATCTGCATCGGCCCCGCCCAAGCGCAACCGCAAGGCCATGTGGATTGCAGCGGGCGCCCTGGTCGTCGTTGCGGTCATCGTCGGGTTCACCGTGTTCGGCAACAACACCGAGGACGAAGCCATCGACCGATGCACCAGCGCCGTGGCCGATCGGATGAGTCACCGAGCACGGCCGAATTCAGTGACGTAACCGCGTTCGAGACGGACAGTCTTCAGACTATGGACGAGGATTATGCGCAGTTGGACAGGTATAGCAAATACACCGAACTGAGCCGTTGGGTGGTCACCGGCGATGTAGACGCCAGCAACTCATTCGGTGCCACCGTCCGCAGTGAGTTCAACTGCAGCGCCATCGTCGGTGACGGGACCATCGCGGGAGTCGAGATCGGCTACATCGAGTAATTCCCGGACCCGGAAAGTCGGCCGCCAACGTCACGTTCGGCCGTCGAACCTACACATCGGCTGATCCTGCGTCTGGCCGTCATATCGTGCTCGCCTTCCGTCAGTGAGGCCGGAGTACCTGTTATGTCCGGCCCGTCTGGTATCAATTTTCACGGGGTTCGTAACGAACGTGATGGTGCGGGGCGGCTCCCATGATCGCCCCACAGTCCACACTCCTGACAGGCCACCACCAGACATGCGAATCCGAAGCACCCTTTCGCGCGCAACGCACATCGGCATGCTCGCGCTGTACCTCACTGCGTGCAGCGACGACTCGGCCGCAATCGCAGGCCACGCGTCRCCGGCACCGTCGGCCAGCCCGACGGTGGACCCCGAGTTCACAGTCACGCGGATTACCGCACCTCCCACAACCAGAACGGCGGCAGCGGCACCGTCGGCGACGAGAAGCCCGAACACAAGTGCGCCTACCTCGACGTCGGCGCCCGTGTCCGCGAGTGATGTTTTCACTGAGACGTGCAACGAGATGGGCCCAATATTCGAGGCTCGCGCTGAATTGCATGCCTCCCAGACGGATCAGAATGAGTTCGCCGAGGCGATGCTGCAAGAACTGCGACAGTCTCCGGAATGGGATGCGCACAGCCGTGTCGACCAGGCCGCAGTGACGAAGGCCGTCCATGCTGCAGCGAACGGTGACTGCTGAGCGATTCGCCTCTGCTTGCGGCGCTGCCGTGCCATGGTCGCCCGCGAATCTATGGGTCCTCATTCATGGATGCAGTGGGAAGAATTCGATGGGTAGTGGGGCGGCCGCTGATGTGGCGGGCAGCGCGAAGCAAGGTGTCATTCGGATGAATGACACTGATGTGCAGGGTGACTGACACACCACCGCGGTTCGGGGGTGTCCGAGCGTCGGTGTCGGACCGGTCGGTGATACTTGCAGTTCTTGATGGGTGGAAGGGGGTGGTCATGTCTCCGAGTGATGGTGATCCGATCGGCACGTTGGAGTGGTCGGAGTCGGTGGCGTTGGCGGCGATGCAGGTGTCGTTGATGCGCTCGGACATCGCCGCGACGAAGTCCGACAAGTCCGTGGCCGTCAGGGAGGCGGTGCTCGGCGATGCCGTGACGGACTTCCGGAAGGTGGCCGCCGAGGATCGCCCGGATCGACCGGATTGGTTGACGGCCCTGGTGGTGGACATGGATACCCAGGAGGCGGCGGATGCTATCGCCGAGCACGCCCGGCGCCTCCCGCAGCTGTTTGACTCGCGGGAGCGGTCGTTGTTGGTGCTGGTCGATCTCGTTTTGTTCGATCCGTGGCTGGCGAAAGCGTCCTGGCACACCGCGACCCACCGCACAACCCTCGAGGCGTTGGTGGACGATTTCCCGCATCTCGACCGGACCGATCTGGACCGGATGCGCGAGGAACACAAACTCCTGCTCCGCCGGCTACGCCGCAAGAGTGTGCATTGGGGCAAGGTGGCCGTCATCGGTGCGGCCGGCTTGGCGGCCGGGGTTGCCACCGGTGGGTGGGCGGCACCGGCGATCGGCGCCGCGATCGGCAGCGCCGCCGGGCTGACCGGGGCGGCAGCGACCTCGGCCGGGTTGGCC